>NZ_JBYSZY010000034.1:0-70009 GCF_058787635.1 Variovorax sp. FW305-3-2-15-B-LB1
CTCCCCCTCCGCCCCACCCATCGGCCTTGCCGCGCTCGAACGCCGGCTCGCCCAGGACCTCGACTACCTCGGCTGGCCCGCCCGCGCCTGGGTGCCGCCGCGCCAGGTCGACGGCGAACCCGTGCTCGACGTGGCCATCATCGGCGGCGGCCAGGCCGGGCTGGCCGCGGCGGGCGCGCTGGCGCAGCAGGGCATCCGCGCGGTGGTCTTCGACCGCGCGCCGGCCGGGCGCGAAGGCCCCTGGGCCACCACGGCGCGCATGGAAACCCTGCGCTCGCCCAAGGAGCTCACGGGCCCGGCGCTGGGGTTGCCCTCGCTGACCTTCCGCGCATGGTTCGAGGCCCAGTTCGGCACCGAGGCCTGGGCCGCGATGGACAAGATCCCGCGCCTGCAATGGATGGACTACCTGGTCTGGTACCGCCGCGTGATGGGCGTGGACGTGCGCAACGACACCGCTGTTACTGGCTTGCAACCGTTGCCCGACGCCAGCGCCGTGCGCCTGGACCTGCGCACGCCCGAGGGCGAGCGCCGCGTGCTGGCGCGCCGCGTCGTGCTGGCCACCGGCCGCGACGGCCTGGGCGGCCCGGCCGTGCCGGCGTTCGTGGACGGCCTGCCGCGTGCCAAGTGGGCGCATTCCTCCGACGAGATGGACTACGCGCGCCTGAAAGGCCTGCGCGTGGGCGTGGTCGGCGCGGGCTCCTCGGCCATGGACAGCGCCGCCACCGCGCTCGAAGCGGGCGCGCACAGCGTCGAGCTGCTGATCCGCCGGCCCGACCTGCCGCGCGTCAACAAGGGCAAGGGCGCCGGCGTGCCGGGGCTCACGCAGGGGCACTACGACCTGCCCGACGAACTGAAATGGCGCATCCGCCACTACATCAACGTGCTGAACGTGCCGCCGCCGCACGGCAGCACGCTGCGGGTGTCGCGGCACGCCAACGCTTTCTTCAACTTCGGCTGCCCCATCCTGGCCGTGGCGCGGCAGGGCGAGGCGCTGCGCGTGACCACGCCGAAAGGCGCTTTCGAATTCGACTTCCTGATCGTGTCGACCGGTTTCCAGGTCGACTGGGCCGCCCGCCCCGAATTCGCGGGCATCGCCGCGCACATTCGTACCTGGAAAGACCGTTTCACGCCCGCGCCCGGCGACGAAGACCGCGAACTGGCCGATTCGCCCGACCTCGGTCCGGCCTTCGAATTCCAGGAAAACGCGCCCGGCGCCTGCCCGGGCCTCGCGCGCATCCACTGCTTCTGCTACCCGGCGGCGCTGTCGCACGGCACGGTGTCGGGCGACATCCCGGCCATCAGCGACGGCGCGCGGCGCCTGGCGGCGGGGCTTGCCAGCCTGTTCTACCGGGAAGACGCGGCCCACCACTGGGCGAATCTGGAGGCCTACAGCGAGCCGGAACTGTTCGGCGACGAGTGGACGCCCGCCCCGCCGCCGCAGGAAAGGGCCTGATTCCGGCATGGGGCCCGGGGGACGATCACGCACGGCGCGATAATCCGCCTTCCCGGCCGCCGTCGAGCCGGGCCCTGCCGAGATGTCATGAACCCCAGCTACAAACCCAGCGACGTCGAGTCCGCTGCCCAGGCGCAATGGCGCGCCGCCGATGTCTACCGTGTCACCGAGGACGCGAGCCGCAAGAAGTACTACGCCTGCTCGATGCTGCCGTACCCGAGCGGCAAGCTGCACATGGGCCATGTGCGCAACTACACGATCAACGACATGCTCACGCGCTACCTGCGCATGAGCGGCTACAACGTGCTGATGCCCATGGGCTGGGACGCCTTCGGCCTGCCGGCCGAGAACGCGGCGCTGAAGAACGGCGTGCCGCCGGCCAAGTGGACCTACGAGAACATCGCCTACATGAAGGGCCAGCTCCAGGCCATGGGCCTGGCGATCGACTGGAGCCGCGAGATCGCCACCTGCGATCCGAGCTACTACAAGTGGAACCAGTGGCTGTTCCTGAAGATGCTCGAGAAGGGCATTGCCTATCGCAAGACCCAGGTCGTGAACTGGGACCCGGTCGACCAGACCGTGCTGGCCAACGAGCAGGTGATCGACGGCAAGGGCTGGCGCACCGGCGCCACCGTCGAGCGTCGCGAGATCCCCGGCTACTACCTGAAGATCAGCGACTACGCCGAAGAACTGCTCGAGCACACCCAGCACAAGCTGCCGGGCTGGCCCGAGCGCGTCAAGCTGATGCAGGAAAACTGGATCGGCAAGAGCGAAGGCCTGCGCTTCGCCTTCACGCATGACATCCGGGACGCGAGCGGCAAGCTCATCCAGGACGGCCGCATGTACGTGTTCACCACGCGCGCCGACACCATCATGGGCGTTACCTTCTGCGCCGTCGCGCCCGAGCACCCGCTGGCCGCGCACGCCGCCACGCTCGATCCCAAGGTCGCGGCCTTCATCGAAGAATGCAAGGGTGGCGGCACGACCGAGGCCGAGCTCGCCACGCAAGAGAAGAAGGGCGTGCCCACGGGCCTGACCGTGAAGCACCCGATCACCGAGGAGCAGGTGCCGGTGTGGGTCGGCAACTACGTGCTCATCGGCTACGGCGACGGCGCCGTGATGGGCGTGCCCGCGCACGACGAGCGCGACTTCGCCTTCGCCAACAAGTACGGCATCGAGATCATCCAGGTCGTGCTGGTCGACGACGAGCCGCACTTCGACTATCACAAGTGGCAGGACTGGTACGGCGACAAGCAGCGCGGCGTGACCATCAACTCCGACAACTTCAGCGGCATGACCTACAAGGAGGCCGTGGCCGCCGTGGCGCATGCGCTGGGCCAGAAGGACCTGGGCGAGCTGCAGACCACCTGGCGCCTGCGCGACTGGGGCGTGAGCCGCCAGCGCTACTGGGGCACGCCGATCCCGATCATCCATTGCGAAGAACACGGCGCGGTGCCGGTCCCCGAGAAGGACCTGCCCGTGGTGCTGCCGACCGACTGCGTGCCCGACGGCTCGGGCAACCCGCTGGCCAAGCACGAAGGCTTCCACGCCGGCGTGACCTGCCCGGTGTGCGGCAAGGCCGCGCGGCGCGAGACCGACACGATGGACACCTTCGTCGATTCGTCGTGGTACTTCATGCGCTACTGCGACCCGACCAACGACAAGGCCATGGTCGCCGAAGGCGCCGACTACTGGATGCCGATGGACCAGTACATCGGCGGCATCGAGCACGCGATCCTGCACTTGCTGTACGCGCGCTTCTGGACCAAGGTCATGCGCGACCTGGGCCTGGTGAAGGCCGACGAGCCCTTCGCCAAGCTGCTCACGCAGGGCATGGTGCTCAACCACATCTTCTACAAGCGCAACGAGAAGGGCGGCAAGGACTACTTCCCGCCGCTCGAAGTCACGGCGGTGCTCGACGCACAGGGCCGCATCACCGGCGGCACGCTGGCCGACGGCACCAAGGTCGAGTACGGCGGCGTGGGCAAGATGGGCAAGAGCGAACGCAACGGCGTCGACCCGCAGGACCTGATCGAGAAGTACGGCGCCGACACCGCGCGCCTGTACACCATGTTCACCGCGCCGCCCGAAGCCACGCTCGAGTGGAACGACGCGGCCGTCGAAGGCAGCTACCGCTTCCTGCGCCGCGTGTGGAACTACGGCGTGGCCCAGGCCGACGTGGCGCCGGTGGCGCTCGCCGGCCAGAGCTTCGGCAAGCCCGCCCAGGCGCTGCGCCGCGAGGTGCACACCGTGCTGCGCCAGATCGACTACGACTACCAGCGCATGCAATACAACACGGTGGTGTCGGGCGCGATGAAGCTGCTCAACGCGCTCGAGGGCTTCAAGTCCGACGGCAGCGCGGGCGACGCGGCCGCCGCGCGCGAGGGCTTCGGCATCCTGCTGCGTTGCCTGTACCCGGCCACGCCGCACATCGCGCACCAGCTGTGGCAGCAGCTCGGCTACGACAAGGCCTCGGGCGACCTGCTCGACGCCCCCTGGCCCGTGGTCGACGTGGCCGCGCTGGCGCAGGACGAAGTCGAACTCATGCTGCAGGTCAACGGCAAGCTGCGCGGCAAGCTGCTGGTGCCGGCCGGTGCGTCCAAGGACGAGATCGAGCGGCTGGCACTCGCCTGCGACGACTTCGTCAACTTCGCCGAAGGCGCGCCGGCCAAGCGCGTGATCGTGGTGCCCGGGCGCCTGGTCAACGTGGTCATCTGAACCCGACACTGCAGAACGACGGAAACGACAGACGCATGAACATTCGCAATGCCTCGCAGCCGCGCCGCGGCTTTCTCCTGGGCCTCGGCGTGGCAGGCGCTTCGCTGGCCCTGTCCGGCTGCGGCTTCGCGCTGCGCAAGGCGCCGAACTTCGCGTTCAAGACGCTGTCGCTCGAAGGCAATACGGCGCTCATCAACCAGCTGCGGCGCGAGCTGCGCGCGGCCGGCAACGTGACGCTGGTGCCCAAGGAAGAGGCCAGCACCGCCGACGCCGTGCTGGTCGTGCTGGGCGAGGACCGCGACCGTTTCGTGATCTCGACCAACTCCGCCGGCCTGCTGCGCGAACTGCAACTGCGCCTGCGCGTGCGCTTCAGCCTGCGCACGCCGGGCGGCAAGGAATTGCTGCCCGCGTCCGAGGTCTCGCAGACGCGCGACCTGAGCTTCAACGAAACCAACGCGCTGGCCAAGGAAGGCGAGGCCGACCTGCTGTTCCGCGACATGCAGGCCGACATCGCGCAGCAGCTGATGCGCCGGCTGGCGGCGGTGCAGTCCCTGTAAGCGTCGCTTCCGTTCTTTTTTCAATGCAACTTGCCAGTGCCCAGCTCGGCGCCCACCTGCAAAAGGGCCTGAAGCCGCTTTACACGATCCACGGCGACGAGCCGCTGCTCGCGCAGGAGGCGGCCGACGCCATCCGCGCCGCCGCGCGTGCGCAGGGCCACACCGAGCGCAGCTCGTACACCGTGGCCGGCGCGCACTTCGACTGGAGCGCGGTGCTCGCGGCGGGGGGCTCGCTCTCGCTGTTCGCCGACAAGCAGATCGTCGAGATCCGCATTCCCTCGGGCAAGCCCGGCAAGGACGGCAGCGTCGCCCTGCAGCAGCTGGCCGAGGGGGCGCCCGGCAACGACAGCACGCTCACGCTGGTGATGCTGCCGCGCCTGGACAAGGCCACGCGCACCGGTGCGTGGTTCTCGGCGCTGGAGAACAACGGCGTGAGCATCCAGGTCGACCCGATCGAGCGCGCCGCGCTGCCGCAATGGATCGCCCAGCGCCTGGGGCTGCAGAACCAGCGCGTGATGCCCGGCGACGAAGGCCAGCGCACGCTGCAGTTCTTTGCCGACCGCGTCGAAGGCAACCTGCTCGCCGCGCACCAGGAAATCCAGAAGCTCGCGCTGCTGCACCCGGCCGGCGAGCTGAGTTGGGAGCAGGTCGAGGGCGCCGTCAACAACGTGGCGCGCTACGACGTGTTCAAGCTGTCCGAGGCCGTGCTGGCCGGCAACCCGCAGCGCGTGGCGCGCATGCTCGACGGCCTGCAGGCCGAGGGCGAGGCCGAGGTGCTGGTGCACTACACGATCGCCGAGGACATCCGCGCCCTCAAGCGCGTGAAGGACGCCATGGCCGCCGGCCGTCCGCTGCCGATGGCGCTGCGCGAGAACCGCATCTGGGGCCCGCGCGAGCGCGCCTTCGAGCGCGTGCTGCCGCGCCTGGACGACCGCATGCTGACCCGGCTGCTGCGCGCGGCCCACCTGGTCGACGGCATCTGCAAGGGCCTGAAGCAGCCCGACTGGCCCGCCAGCGGCTGGCAGGCGCTGCAGCGGCTGGCGCTGATGCTGTGCCGCGCCTGCAGCACGGCTGCGGCGCCGCGCCGGGCCTGACGTCGATCGCCATCAAAAGGCCCGCGTCAGCCGGGCCGAAGGTCCGCGTGGGAAAATGCCGGTCATGAACGCGTTCAACGTCAGCGAGCACATGCAGACCCTCGGTCTGCAAGCCAAAGCCGCTGCATTCCTCATGGCCCGTGCGGATGCAGCTACCAAAAACAGAGCACTGAAGGCGCTGGCCCGGCGCCTGCGCGAAGCCGGCCCCGCGCTGGCCGTCGCCAATCAAAAGGACCTGGAGCGCGCCACGGCCGCCGGCCTGTCGGCCCCGATGGTCGACCGGCTCAAGCTCACGCCCAAGGTCCTGGAGACCGTGGCCGAGGGCTGCGAGCAGCTCGCCGGCATGGCCGACGTGATCGGCGAGATCATCGGCATGAAGCAGCAGCCCAGCGGCATCCGCGTGGGCCAGATGCGCGTGCCGATCGGTGTCTTCGGCATGATCTACGAGAGCCGTCCCAACGTGACCATCGAGGCCGCGAGCCTCGCGATCAAGAGCGGCAACGCCGCTATCCTGCGTGGCGGCTCGGAAGCCATCGACTCGAACAAGGCGCTGGCGCTGCTGGTGTCCGAGGCGCTGGCCGAAGCCGGCCTGCCGGTCGATGCGGTGCAACTGGTGCAGACCACCGACCGCGAGGCCGTGGGCCAGCTCATCGCCATGCCCGAGTTCGTCGACGTGATCATTCCGCGCGGCGGCAAGGGCCTGATCGAGCGCATCAGCCGCGACGCCAAGGTGCCCGTCATCAAGCACCTGGACGGCAACTGCCACGTCTACGTGGACGACACGGCCGAGTTCGACATGGCGCTGCGCATCGTCGACAACGCCAAGACCCAGAAGTACAGCCCCTGCAACGCCGCCGAAGGCCTGCTGGTGGCGGCCTCGGTGGCCGACCACTTCCTGCCCGAGATCGCCGCCATCTTCGCCGCCAAGGGCGTCGAGATGCGCTGCGACCCGGCCGCCGCCGCGATCCTGCGCGCCAGCGAGGCGCACCATCCGCAGGCGAAGGTGATCGATGCGGTCGAGTCCGACTGGTCCGAGGAGTACCTGGCCGCCGTCATCAGCATCAAGGTGGTGGCGGGGCTGGACGAGGCCATTGCGCACATCAACCGCTACTCGAGCCACCACACCGACGCCATCGTCACGCGCGACCACATCAACGCCCAGCGCTTCCTGCGCGAGGTCGATTCGGCCAGTGTGATGGTGAATGCGAGCACGCGCTTCGCAGACGGTTTCGAGTACGGGCTGGGCGCCGAAATCGGCATCAGCACCGACAAGTTCCACGCGCGCGGCCCGGTCGGCATCGAAGGCCTGACCTCGCTCAAGTACGTGGTGCTGGGGCAGGGCGAAGTCCGCGGTTAATCGGGGTCCGAAGGGCCGGGGCCATCGGGCCGGCGGCGCGGCGAGGCCCGTGCCGCGGTGTTCTTGCAACGTGTGTTGTGGATTGGGGTGCTTTGTTCTCTTTGGCTGCTTGTCATCGGGCGCGCCATCCCCAAATCCTACAATTCCACTCCACCTTTAAGCACAAAACCAACAAGGCCGCTGCATGGTTCCGCATCTCGTCACTGCCCTGACCGGCCCGATCAACGAACTGGAGCAGCGGGTGCTCGACTCGATGCCCGCCATCGAGCGCTGGTTCCGCCTCGAGTGGATGGAGCACACGCCGCCGTTCTACAGCGCCGTCGACATCCGCAACGCGGGCTTCAAGCTCGCCCCGGTCGACACCAACCTGTTTCCGGGCGGCTGGAACAACCTCACCAAGGAAATGCTGCCGCTGGCGGTGCAGGCCGCGCAGGCGGCCATCGAGAAGATCTGTCCGGAGGCGCGCAACCTGCTCGTCATTCCTGAAAACCACTCGAAAAACACCTTTTATCTCGCCAACGTCGCGCAATTGGTGCGCATCTTCCACATGGCGGGCCTCAATGTGCGCATCGGCTCGATCGATCCGGCCATCAAGTCGCCCAAGAAGATCGAGCTGCCCAACGGCGAGACCGTGACGCTCGAGCCGGTGGTGCGCTCCAAGCGCCGCCTGGGCCTGAAGAATTTCGATCCCTGCACAATTTTGCTCAACAACGAGCTTTCTGCAGGAACGCCCGGCATCCTCGAAGACCTGCACGAGCAGTACCTGCTGCCGCCGCTGCACGCGGGCTGGTCGGTGCGCCGCAAGAGCAACCACCTGCACAGCTACGAAGAGCTGTGCAAGCGCTTCGGCAAGCTGCTGGGCATCGACCCCTGGCTGATCAACCCGATCTACGCGCGCGCCGAAGGCGTCGACGTGGCCGAGGGCCGCGGCATCGACGTGCTCACCAGCCATGTCGACGCGGTGCTCACCAAGGTGCGCCGCAAGTACAAGGAATACGGCATCAACGAGAAGCCCTTCGTGGTCGTCAAGGGCGGCCACAGCGGCAGCGGCAGCCCCGGCGTCGTGACCGTGCGCGACGCCAAGGAGGTCGAGGCGCTGATCGGCAAGTCGCGCACCGCCACCTCGTCGCCCGCCAAGACCAGCGCCGGGCGCGACCTGCGCGAGCCCACCGAGCTGATCGTGCAGGAAGGCGTGCTGACCAACGAGCGCGTGCACAACGGCGTGGCCGAGCCGGTGGTCTACATGATGGACCGCTACGTGGTGGGCGGCTTCTACCGCGTGCACGCCGAGCGCGCCGCCGACGAGAACCTCAAGCAGCCGGGCGCCAGCTACGTGCCGCTGGCCTTCTCGGAAAGCGCGCAGCTGCCGCAGCCGGGCGCCAAGCCAGGCGCCAGCGCCCCCAACCGTTTTTACATGTATGGCGTGGTGGGCCGTCTGGCCATGGTCGCGGCCAGTTACGAGATGGAAGCGACCGACCCGGACGCCGAAATCTACGAATGAGCGGCGGGGGCGGGTTGCGGCGTCAGCGGGCAACGGCAAAATAGCGGCCCCACAGCAACGGAACCAAAAGGGCGGAGGGATGCGCGGCACGGCCGCGGCACCCCGGCGTGACTGACGCGTCGATCATTGCGAGCCAACCTTTTCCCATCGACCCCCGTGTCAGCCCCCAAAAACATCTCTGCCGGCCTCATCGTCGGCGCCATCGGCGTCGTCTATGGCGACATCGGCACCAGCGTTCTCTATGCGGTCAAGGAAGTCTTCGGTCACGGCCATGTGCCGTTCACCGTGGAGAACGTCTACGGCATCCTGTCGATGTTCTTCTGGACCCTCACGGTCATCGTCTCGATCAAGTACGTCGTGCTCGTGCTGCGCGCCGACAACGAAGGCGAGGGCGGCCTGGTCGCGATGCTCGCGCTGGCCTCCCAGGCCGTGGCCGACAAGCCGAGGCTGCGCCAGCTGCTCCTGATCGTCGGCATCTTCGGCACCTCGCTCTTCTACGGCGACGGCGTGATCACGCCGGCCATCTCGGTGCTCTCGGCGGTCGAGGGCCTGGAGGTGGTGTCGCCGCACTTCAAGCACTACGTGATCCCGATCACGCTGGTCGTGCTGTTCTGCCTGTTCGCGGTGCAAAAGCGCGGCACGGCGGGCATCGGCAAGTTCTTCGGCCCCGTCACGCTGGCGTGGTTCGCGGCCATCGCCGTGCTGGGCGTGTGGCAGATCGCGCACCACCCCGAGATCATCAAGGCGCTGAACCCCTGGTACGCGCTGAAGTTCATCTGGGACAACCCGGGCACCAGCTTCATCCTGCTGGGCGCCATGGTGCTGTGCGTGACCGGCGCCGAGGCGCTGTACGCCGACCTGGGCCACTTCGGCAAGAAGCCGATCCGCATCGCGTGGTTCTCGGTCGTCATGCCGGCGCTCACGCTCAACTACCTGGGCCAGGGCGCGCTGCTCCTGGAGAACCCCGAGGCCGTGAAGAACCCGTTCTTCATGATGGCGCCTGAATGGGCGCTGATTCCGCTGGTGCTGCTGGCCACGCTCTCGACGGTGATCGCCTCGCAGGCCCTCATCACCGGCGCCTTCAGCGTCACGCGCCAGGTGATCCAGCTGGGCTACCTGCCGCGCCTGAACATCGAGCACACCAGCGTGCGCACTGCGGGCCAGATCTACATCCCGCTGGTCAACTGGGGCCTGTTCGTCGCCATCGTGATGGCGGTCGTGATGTTCCGCACCTCGAGCAGCCTGGCCGCGGCCTACGGCATCGCGGTGACCACCGACATGCTGATCACCACGATCCTGACCTTCTTCGTGATCCGCTACGCCTGGAAGCTGCCGCTGGCGCTGTGCATCGCCTCGACCGCGATCTTCTTCGTGGTCGACTTCCTGTTCTTCGCTTCGAACCTGCTCAAGCTGTTCGAAGGCGGCTGGTTCCCGCTGCTGATCGGCGGCGCCGTGTTCACGCTGATGGTCACCTGGAAGGAAGGCCGCCGCCTCATGGGCGAGGCGCAGCACGCCGACGCGATCGACCTGAAGTCGTTCCTGGGCTCGGTGTTCATGAGCCCGCCCGCGCGCGTGGACGGCACGGCCGTGTTCCTCACGGCCGAACCGGGCGTGGTGCCCAACGCGCTGCTGCACAACCTGAAGCACAACAAGGTGCTGCACGAGCAGAACATGTTCGTCACCGTGCGCAACCACGAGGTGCCCTGGATTCCGATGGACAAGCGCATCGAGATCGAGGCGCTGGGCAACCACTGCTGGCAGGTGATCGTGCACTACGGCTTCAAGAACGACATCGACCTGCCGCGCGCGCTCGACAACGCGCGCATGCGCGGCTGCCAGCTCGAGCCGATGACGACCAGCTACTTCCTCTCGCGCGACGTCGTGATCCCCACGCTGGGCAGCGGCATGGCGCCCTGGCGCGAGAAGCTGTTCGCGCAGATGCACCACAACGCGAGCGGTGCGGCGGCCTTCCTGGGCCTGCCCAACAACGCGGTCGTCGAGCTGGGCTCGAAGATCGAGATCTGAGGCACGCGGCGCCAGAGCGCGCGCCCCGGCAGAATCGCGGCATGCGATTCTTCAAGGACCTGAGCCTTTCGGCCTTCACCGCGGGCTTCGTCGCCGTGCTCGTGGGTTTCACGAGTTCGGTGGCCATCGTGTTCCAGGCCGCCCAGGCCTTCGGCGCCACGCCCGAGATGGTGGCCTCGTGGATGTGGGCGCTGGGCATCGGCATGGGGCTGGCCTCGGCGCTGCCCTCGCTGTGGTGGCGCAAGCCCGTCATGATCGCCTGGAGCACGCCCGGTGCGGCCGTGCTGGCCGTGGCCGGCGCGGGCTACAGCATGGGCGAGGCGGTGGGCGCCTTCATCGTCTGCGCGGTGCTGATCGTGCTCGCGGGCGCCACGGGCTGGTTCGAGCGCGTGATGAACAAGATCCCGATGGCCATCGCCTCGGCGCTGCTGGCCGGCGTGCTCGCGCGCTTCGGCATCTCGGCCTTCACGGCGGCGCAGACCGCGCTGCCGCTGGTGCTGCTGATGCTCGCCACCTACCTCCTGGGCAAGCGCCTGCTGCCGCGCTATGCGGTGCCGCTCACGCTGCTGGTGGCCATCGCCTTCACGGCCGCGCGCGGCGAGCTGGCGTGGTCGGCCGTGCACTTCTCGCTCACCTGGCCGGTGTTCACGGTGCCGGTGTTCACCTGGCAGGCCATCGTGAGCCTGGCGCTGCCGCTGTTCGTCGTGACCATGGCCTCGCAGAACCTGCCCGGCGTGGCGGCGATCCGCGCCAGCGGCTACAGCGACCTGCCGGTCAGCAAGCTCATCACCATCAGCGGCCTCGCCACGCTGGTGCTCGCGCCCTTCGGCGCCTTCGCGCTCAACCTGAGCGCCATCACGGCCGCCATGTGCATGGGCCGCGAGGCGCACGAAGACCCGGCGCGGCGCTACACGGCGGCCGTGAGCTGCGGCGCCATCTACGTGGTGATAGGCCTGTTCGGCGCGGCCGTCACGGGCCTGCTCACGGCCTTTCCGAAGGAGCTGGTCGCGGCCATCGCCGGGCTGGCGCTGCTGGGCACCATCGGCGGCGGGCTGGCGGCAGCGGTGCGCGACGAGGCGCACCGCGAGGCCGCGCTCATCACCTTCCTGGTCACGCTCTCGGGCGTGACGCTGGCCGGCATCGGCTCCGCCTTCTGGGGCGTGGTGGCCGGCGCGGTGGCGCTGGCGGTGCAGCAGGTCGGCCGCGCACGGGTGCAGGTGCCCGTTGAAAAAGCCCCCGCCGGCAAGGACATCGCCGCTTCCGGCAACATGCCGCCAGAAACCCCCTCCACAGCCGCCGCTCCCGGCGCCGGAAAGAACGCCTGATGAAAAACATCCTCTTCGTCGCCGACCCGCTCGATCACTTCAAGATCTACAAGGACACGACTTTCTCGATGATGCGCGAGGCCCAGCGCCGCGGCCACCGCATCGCAGCCTGCCTGCCGCAGGACATCCAGTGGACCTCCGGCGGGCGCGTCTCGGCCGTGGTGCAGCAGATCACGCTCACCGGCGACGCCAAGGACTGGTACCACGTCGACATCGTCGAGTCGAAGGCGCTGAAGGACTTCGACGCCGTGCTGATGCGCAAGGACCCGCCCTTCGACGCCGAGTACATCTACTCGACGCACCTGCTGCAGCAGGCCGAGCGCGAGGGCGCGAAGGTGGTCAACTCGCCGCGCGCGCTGCGCGACCACCCCGAGAAGCTCGCGATCATGGAGTTTCCGCAGTTCGTCACGCCCACGCTGGTCACGCGCAGCGCGCAGGCCGTGCGCGACTTCCATGCCGAGCACGGCGACATCATCCTCAAGCCGCTCGACGGCATGGGCGGCATGGGCATCTTCCGCGTCAAGCAGGATGCGCTGAACCTCGGCTCCATCGTCGAGACGCTCAACAAGGACGGCGCCGAAACCATCATGGTGCAGCGCTTCGTGCCCGAGGTGACGCAGGGCGACAAGCGCATCCTGATCATCGCGGGCGAGCCGGCGCCCTTCGTGCTGGCGCGCATTCCGCAGGGCACCGAGGTGCGCGGCAACCTCGCGGCCGGCGGCAAGGGCGTGGCCCAGCCGCTCACGGCGCGCAACCGCGAGATCGCCGAAGCCATCGGCAAGGTGCTGGCGCCGCGCGGGCTGCTCCTGATCGGGCTCGACGTGATCGGCGACTCGGTCACCGAGATCAACGTGACCAGCCCGACCTGCTTTCAGGAGATCACCGAGCAGACCGGCTTCGACGTGCCGAAGATGTTCATCGATGCGCTCGAGGCGCACCTGGCCTCGGCCTGATCAGAAGTCGACCGACGCCGACAGCGTGAAGGTGCGCGGCGCGCCGAGCACCAGGTAGCCGTTGTTCGGGTAGCCGCCCACCGAGGCCCAGTAGTTGCGGTTGGTCAGGTTGTCGATGCGCGCGCGCAGCGTCACCAGCTTGCCGGCCACCTCGGTGAGGTAGCGCGCGCCGACATCGAAGCGCGTCCAGCCCGGCACGCGCAGCGTGTTGGCGGCGTCGGCGTAGCTCGGGCCCGTGGACACCATGCGGCCGTCCAGCGACAGGCCGCGCACGCCCGGCACGTCCCATTCCACACCCAGGGTGCCCTGCGTCTTCGCGATGCCGATGACGCGGCGGCCGTCGGTCGTGGCGTCGCCCGTGGCGCGCTGCTTGGCGTCCAGGAAGGTGATGCCGCCCATCAGGCGCACGCCCTTGGCCGCTTCGCCGAAGGCGGTCAGCTCCAGGCCCTGGTGGCGGTCGCGGCCTTCGGCCACGTAGTAGCCGGCGCTGTTGACGAGCGCGCGCGGCTTGTCGGTCGTGAAGAAGGCCAGGCCGCCGCCGATGCGGCCGCCGTCGAACTTGATGCCGATCTCTTTCTGTTTCGACACATAGGGCGACAGCTGCGTGCCCGCGTTGCGCACGGCGCCGCCGGTCGACACCGTGGGCGCCGTGGGCGCCGTGTCGCCCTTGCTCAGGCCCTCGATGTAGTTCGCGTACAGCGACACCTGCGGCTGCAGCTTGAACACGAAGCCGGCCATCGGGCTGGTGCGGCTCTTCTCGTAAGCGGTGGGCTTGCCGGTGTCGTAGGCGAAGTCGGTGCTTTCCAGCTTCTGGCGCCGCACGCCGAGCGTGAGCTGCGCGCGGTCGTCCAGGAAGGACAGCGTGTCGCCGATCGCCAGGCTGCTCAGGCGCGTCTGCGTCAGCAGCGCGGGGTTGTCCATGTCGTTGCCGCGGAACGCGCTCGCCGTGTAGGCCGGGATCGGGTAGCCGACGGGTGCGTACAGGTTGGTCTTCAGGGGGTTGAAGAAGTCCCACTTGTAGGCGTTCTTCTCCTTGAGCTGGTAGTAGGAGTACGAGGCCACCACCGTGTGGTTCACCGGGCCGGTCGTGAACTTGCCGCGCACGCCGGCTTCGGCCGTGCGGGTGCTGTCCTGGCGCTGGTTCTCGAAGCGCGACATGTTGCCCGCGCCGAGGTTGTTCGTGAGCGTGAGGCCGGCCAGCGAATTGCCTTCGTGGCTCTTGCGCGCGCCGCCGGCGATCCAGGCGGTCACGTTGTCGGTGAGGTCGTACTCGCCGCGCAGCGAGCCGAAGGTGTCGCGCTCGTTGGAGTAGGTCCAGGGCTGCGCGTAGTTGCGTTGGTTGTCGGGGGGCGACGGCACGCGGGTCACGCCGGCGCCGAGCGTCACGTTCGGGCGCGTGCGCGTGAGCCGGTGTTCCTGGTGGCCGATGTCGGCCGAGATGCGCGCGTTGCGGCTGCGCCAGTCGAAGCCGACCGAGGCCACGTCGAGCTTGACCTGCTCGGCGTCCACGCCGGTGCCGCCGTCGCGGTGGGCCGCGTTCAGGCGCACGCCCAGGCTCTGGTCGGGCCCGAAGCGGCGCGCGATGTCGGTCGACACATAGCTCTGCGAGCCGCTGGCCGTGCCGAGCGTGACCTGCGTGAGCGGGTCGTTCGGCGCGCGCTTGGGCAGCAGGTTGATGTTGCCGCCGATGCCGCCGCCCGTGGGCGTGGCGCCGTTCAGGAAGGCGCTCGCGCCGCGCAGCACCTCGACGCGCTCGAACAGCTCCGACGAGATGTACTGGCGCGGCAGCAGGCCGTACAGGCCGTTGTAGGCGATGTCGTCCGAATTCACCACGAAGCCGCGGATGAAGTACGACTCCTGGAAGTTGCCGAAGCCGCGCGCCACGCGCACCGAGGGGTCGTTCTGCAACACGTCGGCCACGCTCTTGGCCTGCTGGTTCTGGATCAGCTCGTGCGTGTAGCTGGTGCTGGAAAACGGCGAATCCATCATGTCCTGGTTGCCCAGGATGCCCACGCGCCCACCGCGCGCCACCTGACCGCCCGCGAAGGGCTTGGTGAGGCCTTCGGCCGAGGCGTCGGCGCTGGCCTCGACGGTGACGGTGCTCAGCGTGCCGCTGGCGGGGGCCGCCGGTTCGGCGGGCGGTGTCTGCGCCAGGGCCGTCAGGGCGTGAAGGGCCAGCAGCGAGGCGGCCACGGTCGGCCGGAGAAAGAAATGGGGAGCGGACATGAAAGATCGACCGAATGCAAATGAGAACAGTTATTGTTCATTTTTTGCACTCACTCATCGATACTTTCTTGCGCTGTTGCAAAAAAGTGTCAGCCAAAAGACTGAATTTCGGGCCTCAGCGCGGCATCCGTTGCCCGTCCACGAACACATGCAACTCGCCCGAGGCGAAGGGCGTCCAGGTCTCGTTGGTGGTGAGCGGCGCAGTCACCACCACGGCCACGCGGTCGGTGGGCGTGGTGTGCTGGGCGAAGTCGATCTCCAGGTCTTCGTCCGAGAGCTGCGCCGTCACGAAGGGGTGGCGGCGTTCCACGTACCAGAGGTTGGTGGAGGCATGCGCCCACAGCGCCTGCCCGTTCGACAGCATGAAGTTGAAGGTGCCGTGCGCCGCCAGCTGCGGCGCCAGTTCGCGCAGCGTGAGCGTGAGCTCCTCGACGCTGGGCACGCCCGCGTGCGACTTGGCCAGCTCCTGCATGATCCAGCAGAAGGCGTGCTCGCTGTCGGTGTTGCCCACCGGGTGGAAGTTGCCGTGCAGGCGCGGGCGGAAGTCCTTCAGGTCGCCGTTGTGGGCGAACACCCAGTAGCGGCCCCACAGCTCGCGCACGAAGGGGTGGCAGTTCTGCAGGTTGACCTCGCCCTGCGTCGCCTTGCGGATGTGCGCGATGACGTTGCGGCTTTGAATGGGGTAACGCCGGATCAGCTCCGCCACCGGCGACTCGCAAGCGGGCTGGTGGTCGACGAAGTGGCGCAGCCCGCGGTCCTCGAAGAACGCGATGCCCCAGCCGTCGGCATGGTGGTCGGTGCGGCCACCGCGCTGCGCGAACCCCGTGAAGCTGAAGGTCACGTCGGTCGGCGTGTTGCAGTTCATCCCTAGCAATTGGCACATGGCTGTGATTAGACCGCGATTCAGGGTTTGGGGGAGGCGACGGCGGCGGTGGGCAGCCGCAGCCACCCGAGCACGCGCCCGGTGCCCAGCTGCGCGCGCCCCTCGGCGGTAAGCACCAGCGGCAGGCGCTCGCGCGAGGTGCCGAAGGGCCCAGGGTTCTGCTGCACGATCTCGACCGCGTCGGCGTCCACGCGCGACACGATCGCCACGTGGCCGTAGGGATTGAAGAGCCACGGCGCGAACACCACGATGTCGCCCACGGCCGGCGCACTCGCGCCGCCGTTGCGGTGCTGCACCAGGTTGCGCGCCGTGTTCAGCGCACCGTCCGCCACGGCCGCGTCGAAGAAGGCCTTGGCATGGCCGCGCGCCTCGGGCATGCGGTGCTGGTGCCGCTCGTAGTAGTAGCGCTTGACGAACTCCACGCACTGCCAGCGCAGGCCGATGTTGTAGCCGTCGGGCGCCACGCTGCGCCCGTCGACGTGGTTGATGGCGCCGTTGTAGTACACCGGCACGCCCTCGAACTGGTCGATCACCTCGCCGGGCGCATGCGTCGGGTTGACGTTGAAGCGGCTCGCGCCCCACAGGCCGAGCAGGGCGACGAGGACGAGGGCAGAGAGAACGACGACGGTGCGGCGGGAGATGAAACGGGGCATGGACTCTGAAGCAGGACGCGCGGCCATAAGCCGGCAGCGACGAGCTTAGTCCATGCCGCCGCCTCAGAGCCCGTGCAACGCCGCCATCTCGCCCATCAATTCACGCTGGAACGCATCGAAGCGCGCCGAGGGCTGCTGCAGCCCGAAGAAGTCGCTGAACGGATCTTCCACCTCGGTGCGGTGGCCCGACAGTTCTTCCACCACCGCCAGTCCGCAGAAGGGCACGCAGGCTTCCGAGTAGCCGCCCTCGTGCACCACCACCACGCGCCCGTCGCAGTGCTTCGCGGCCAGCGCGTTGACCTGCCGCATCATCTGGCGGAACGACTCGGGGTGCAGCTGCATGCGCGCCAGCGGATCGACGCCGTTGGCGTCCAGCCCGCTCGCCACCACGATCAGCTCAGGCCGGTAGCGGTCGATCACCGGCGTCACGATGCGCTCGAAGGCATGCATGTAGGCCGCGTGCCCGCCGCCGGGCTGCAGCGGGATGTTGACGTTGAAGCCCAGCCCCGCGCCCGTGCCGCGGTCTTCGGCGCCGCTGTAGCCGGGCGGGAAGCAGTTCTCCTGGTGCAGCGAGAGCGTGAGCACGTCGGGGCGGTCGTAGAAGATTTCCTGCGTGCCGTTGCCGTGGTGCACGTCCCAGTCGATCACGGCCACGCGGCCCAGGCCGTGGCGCGCCTTCATGGTCTCGATGGCCACTGCGATGTTGTTGAACAGGCAAAAGCCCATGCTGTGCTCGCGCAGGCAGTGGTGGCCCGGCGGGCGCGTGAGCGCGAAGGCGTTGCGGTGGCGGCCCTGCAGCACGCTGTCCATCGCGGCAATGGCCAGCCCGGTCGAGAGCTTCGCGATCTCGTAGCTGCCCGGGCCGAAGGGCGCGACCTCGCCCAGGTCGCCGCCGCCGGCGTCGCTGGCGGCCTTGAACTTCTGCAGGTAGCCGGCGGGGTGCACGCGCTGCAGGTCTTCTTCGCTGGCCATCGGCGCGCTCAGCACGTCGAGCTGCGCGCTCAGGCCCGACACGTCTATCAGCGACTTGATGCGCCGCTTGGAATCGGGCGACTCGGCCATGCCGCTGCCGGCCATGGGCTGCACCCAGCCGCCCACCGGCAGGAACAGCGCATGCAGCCCGCCGGGCACGTGCCAGAAGGTGCGTTCGTCGTGAAAGAAGGCGGTGGTCTTCATGCGGTGCGTCCTTGTGTGGAGGGAGGAAGAGGTGCGGGCAGCGAGGCTTCGTCGCGCGGTGGTGGATGGCGCTGCACGCTCAGGCCGCGCCAGCCCCAGCGCTCGCGCGCCAGCCCCCACAGGCCACGCGGTGCCAGCAGCATGACAGCGATGGCGATGCAGCCCATCGCGATCAGGTACCAGCCGCCCGACATCGCGAACCAGGTGTTGAACAGCTCGCGCAGCCCGAAGTAGATGACGGTGCCGATCAGCGGCCCCTCGATGGTGCCGATGCCGCCGATGATCACGATGAACATCGCCGTCACCACCCAGTTGATGTCGAAGGCCGAGTCGGGCGAGACGAACATCGTGCCCATGAAGTGCGCCCCGCCGGCCAGCCCGAAGCCCAGCCCCGACAGCACGAAGGCGATGAAGCGGTTGCGCCACACGTTCACGCCGATGCTCGTGGCGGCCAGTTCGTTGTCGCGCACCGCCATCAGCCCCAGGCCGAAGGGCGAGCGCATCAGCAGGTACACGCCGGCCACTGCCGCCAGGCCGATGGCGCCCGAGATCCAGAACGCGTTCTGCTGGAAGGTCTCGGCCTCCACCAGCCGCACCGCCTGCAGCGGCACGCCCGACTCGCCGCCGAACAGCGGGAACTTGGCGACCAGCAGGCGCACGATCTCGGCCATCACCCACATGCCGATCGAGAAGTAGGCATCGCGCAGGCGGAACATCAGCGGCGCCACCACGGCGGCCAGCAGCGCGCCGCCCAGGCCCGCCACCGGCACCATCCAGTAGGGCGAGATGCCCAGCCGGTCGGAGGCCACGAACAGCAGGTAGGCGCCGATGCCGGCAAAGGCCTGGTGGCCCATCGACACCAGCCCGGTGTAGCCGGCCAGCAGGTTCCACATCTGGGCCATGGCCAGCGTGATCAGCACCTCGCTGAGCAGGCGCAGCAGGCCGCCGTCGGCCACGGTGGGCGCGAAGGCGATGGCAAGGGCCGCGGCGGTGAAGCCGAGCCAGGGGGCGAGGGACGGATGGCGCATTGAAGTCAGTGATCTCAGGTGCGGGAACCTGCGATGCCGTTGGGGCGCACCATCAGGACCGCGAAGAACAGCAGGTGGGCGTACAGCGCGCCCGCGTTGGAATCGAGCCGCTGGCCCACGAGCTGCGCCACGCCCAGCGCGATGCCGCCGACCAGCGCCCAGCGGAACGAGCCCAGGCCGCCGATGATCACGACCTCGAACGCGCCCAAGAGCCGTTCCACGCCCGAGAAGGGTGTGAACGAGGTGCGCAGCGCCAGCAGCAGCCCCGCCACCGACGCGAAGGCCAGCGACAGCCCCATCACCACCGCATACACATGGCGCGGGCGCACGCCCATCGTACGCACGATCTCGCGGTGGTCCGAGGTGGCGCGCACCACCAGCCCGAAGCGCGAGTGCTGCAGCAGCCACTGCAGCGCGCCGAAGGCCAGCACCGCGAGCACCAGCACCAGCACCGGGTACCAGCCGATGCGCAGCCCGCCGATCTCGAAGCCGGCCGTGGCCAGCGCGCCGCCGTCGAGTGCGCGCGGGTCGGCGCCGAACAGCTCGACCATCAGGTTGCGCAGCACCACCGCGATGCCGAAGGTGACCAGCACCGGCGTGAGCGGATCGTCGGTGGCCACCGCGCGGTTCAGCAGCAGCCGCTGCAGCAGGTAGCCCATGCCGAAGGCCGCCAGCGCCACCGGCGCGATGAAGATGAGCGGCGACACGCCGGGGAACTGCGTGGCCAGGAAGACCGCGAAGTACGCCGCGAGCACCACGAACTCGCCGTGCGCGAGGTTGACCATGCGCATCACGCCGAAGACCAGCGCCAGCCCGAGGCCGAAGAGCGCGTAGAGGCCGCCGAGCAGCACGCCGTTGATGAGGGTTTCGAGCCAGGCCATGGTGGGGAGGTGTTCAGTGTCCGAAGTAGGCGTTGGCGATCTGCGCGGCGCTGAAGTCCGTGGCGCGGCCCGCGAGCGTGACGCGTCCCTTGAGCAGGCAGTACACGCGCTGCGCGATGCGGCAGGCGCGCGTCACGTCCTGCTCCACCACCAGCAGCGCCGTGCCCTGTGCGCGGATGTCGCCGAAGGCGCGGTAGATCTGCTCGATGACCACCGGCGCCAGGCCCAGCGAGATTTCGTCGCACAGCATCAGGCGCGGGTTGGCCATGAGCGCGCGGCCGATGCTCACCATCTGTTGCTGCCCGCCCGACAGCTGCGTGGCCGGCCGGTGGCGGAACTCCTGCAGGATGGGGAACAGCGCGTACACCGTGGGCAGCGTCCAGTGGCCGGTCCGGCCGCACAGCGCGCCCATGCGCAGGTTTTCTTCCACGGTGAGCGAAGGAAACAGCATCCGCCCCTCGGGCACCAGCGCGATGCCCCGGCGCGCGATGCGCTCGGCCGGCTCGGCCTCGATCGCCTGGCCGTCGAAGCGGATGCCGCCCCGGCTGCGCGAGCCCAGTCCGGCAATGGCGCGGATCAGCGTCGACTTGCCCGCACCGTTGGCGCCGATGAGCGCGGTGGCTTCGCCCTCCGCCACGTCGAGCGAGAGGTCGAACAGCGCCTGCAGGTCGCCGTAGTGGCTGCACAGCTCGCGCACTTCAAGCAGCGGCATGGGTGCTCTCCTGCAAGGTGTCTTCGTCGCCCACGCCCATGTAGACCTCGCGCACCTCGCGGCTGGCCATGGCGGCGGCGGGTGTGTCTTCCAGCAGCTTGCGGCCGAAGTTCAGCACCATGATGCGGTCTGCGACGGCCATCAGCGCCTGTGCGATGTGCTCGATCCAGATCATCGCCACGTCCTGCTTCAGCTCGAGCACCAGTGCCACCAGCACCTGCACCTCGGCCTCGGTGAGACCGCCGGCGATTTCGTCGAGCAGCAGCAGGTGCGGCCGCGCCGCCAAGCCCTTGGCCAGCTCCAGGCGCTTGCGGTCCAGGAGCGGCAGGCGGCCGGCCGGCACGTCGGCGCGGTCGGCCAGGCCGGTGCGCTCCAGCACGGCCCAGGCCTGGCGCGCGGCCTGCGCGCGCGGCAGCCGCGCGGCAAAGGTGGCGGCGGCCAGTGCGTTCTCGTAGGCGCTCAGGTGTGCGAAGGGCTGCGGGATCTGGAAGGCGCGCGCCACGCCCAGCCGCGCCCGCGCATCGGCGTGCAGCCCGACGAGTTCGCGGCCTTCGAGGCGGATGCTGCCCGCGTCGGGCACGGCCACGCCGGTGATCAGGTTGAACAGCGAGCTCTTGCCCGCGCCGTTCGGCCCGACCACGCCCAGGCACTCGCCGCGTGCGAGCGAGAGCGCCACCTGGTCGGCCACGACGATCTCGCCGTAGCGCTTGCACAGGCCGTCGATGACGAGGCAGTCGGTCATGCAGCCTTCAGTTGCGACAGCAGCTTGAGCTCGTCTTCCACCGGAATCTGCTTGGCGGTGCTGTTGTGCGTGATGACCAGCTCGTACGGGAACTTGCTGCCCGCCTTGGTCTTGCGCCACTGGCCCGCCACCATCGGCGTGACGGCCACGCTCTTGATCGGGCTGCCCTTGAAGTCGATGCGCCCCACCACCGAATCGAGCTGCAGGTTGGCCAGCGCGTCGCGCACGGCCTTCTTGTCCTTCGGGTTGGTGGCGTTCTTCAGCGCGGCAATGCCGACCTCGAACAGCGCGTGGCCGTAGCCGATGGGCTGCGTCCATTGCTTGCCGGTGGTGGCCTCCCAGTCGGCCGCCAGCGCCTTGGCGCTCTGGCCCGTGAGCGACGATTTGAACGGGAAGTTCGGCGTCCACCAGACCTCGGTCGACATGCCGTTGCCCGCCGCGCCCAGCGACTCCACCGCGCTCGGGAACAGGAACGACGCGGCCATCGTCACCACCTCGGGCCGGTAGCCCGCCTGCTGCGCCTGCTTCCAGAAGGTGGCGAAGTGGTTGGCGTAGGCAAAGCCCGAGACGATGTTCGCGCGCGCCGCCTTGAAGCTGGACACCTGGTTGCTGAAGTCGTCGGTCGCGATCTTGAAGAAGCCGCCGTTGGTCTCCTTGTAGCCGCGCTGTTTCGCGCCGCCCGGGATGCCCGTGGCCGGATCGGCGAAGGCGTGGCCCGGGCCGTTGTCGATGTACAGCGTGCCCAGCGTGCGCTCCACCTTCAGCGGCTCCCACATGCCGAAGAAGTTCTTCAGCACGTCGTCGGCGCCCCAGAAGAAATGGAACGAGAACGGAAAACCTTTTTGCGGCGTGGAGCCGCGACCGAAGGTGATGGCCTGCCACGGCCCCATGGTCGAGACCATCGGCACGCCGTTGACGTCGCACAGCTGGCCGGCGGCCAGCGCCGCGTCGCTGTCCTGCACCAAGAGCAGGTCGACCTTCTCGCGCAGCAGCAGCTCGCTGGACATGGTGGCGCCGCGGTTGGCATCGGACTGCGTGTCGCGCACCACGATCTCCACCTTGTAGGTCGTGCCGCCGATGGTCAGGCCGTCCTTCAGCGCGGCGCGCACGCGCTCCAGGCTCCAGGGGTCGGCCTCGCCGAAGTTGGCGCGAACGCCCGACAGCGTGGTGAGGTAGCCGATCTTGATCGTCTTCGATTGCGCATGCGCCAGTGCAGGCACGCCGGCCAGCGCGGCCGCGCCGCCGCCGATGACGAGTTGGCGGCGCGTGAGGGCGCCGGAGGCTGCGGGGAAAAGGTCGGCGGACATGGAGGTTCTCCTTGGCGGATGAAGGATGGACAGGTCCGCATCCTCTCTCTGCGCGCCGCCGCGGCGTTATCGAAAACTGGCAAAACGCGGGCCCGTGCCCGCGGATGTCATTCGGGCCGCAGGTTCACCGACTTGGCGATGGCGCGGTAGCGCTCCATGTCGGCCTGGTAGCCGCGGCGCAGCTCGGCCAGCGTCTGTTCGGGCGCCACCTTGCTGCCGCCGAGTTCCAGCGCGCGGCGCAGCTCGGGCTTGAGCATCATCTGGTTGAAGGCCGTGTGCAGCCGCTGCTGCGCTTCCTCGGGCACGCGGTGCGACACCTGGATGCCCGCCCACAGGCTGTAGACGAAGTCGTCCAGGCCCTTGCTGTTGCGGATCAGCGGAATGGCCGTGAAGCGCTCGTGCGGCGCCGAGGCCGCGATGCCCAGCACCTTGACCTTGCCGGCGTCCAGCAGGTCGGGCACGTTGCCGGCCAGCGGCGCAAACACCAGGTCGATCTGCCCGCCCAGCAGGTCGTTCACCAGCGGCGCAAAGCCCTTGTAGGGCACGTGCAGCATCTTGGTGCCCGTCTGCTGCATGAAGCGCTCGCCCAGCAGGTGGTAGAGCGACCCGGGGCCGATGCTGCCGTAGCTCAGCTCTTTCGTGTCGGGGCGGCGCAAGAGTGCGATGAGTTCGTCGACGCTGCCCGCGCCCAGGTCCTTGCGCGCCAGCAGCACCATCGAGGTGACGGCCATCACGCCGATGGGGCGGAAGTCCTCGGCCTTGTAGCGCGCGCTGCTGAGCGTGAGCGGCGTGAGCATCAGCTCCATCGGCGAACCCAGCAGCAGGGCCGTGCCGTCGGCCGGCGCGTTGGCCGCCTTCATCACGCCGAGCGAGCCGCTGGCGCCGGGCACGTTGTCGACGATGGCCGGCTGGCCCAGCAGCCGCGACAGCTCGGGCGCGGCCAGCCGTGCGTTGATGTCGGAGCCGCCGCCCGCGGGGTAGGGCACGATCAGGTTCAGGGTCTTGCCCCCCAGGCCCTGTGCCAGGGCGGGCAGGGCGATGGGGGACAGGCCGGCGGCCAGGCCGGCAGCAATCAGCGAACGTCTGCGCATGGGTTCTCTCCTCGGGTTGTGTGAGATGTGTCGGAGTACGGAAACAGGGGGGCTTGTTGTTGCTGCTACTACTGCTGCTGCAGCGGCGGCTGCACGTTCGCGAAGGGCACGGCCTGGTGCCAGCCATGCGCCATGCGCAGCACGTCGAGGTCCGCGCCGGGGCGGCCGATGAGCTGCAGGCCCATCGGCAGGCCGCGCGTGCCCTCGGCCTGCGAGAAGCCGGCCGGGATCGCCATCGCGGGCAGGCCGGCGAGCGAGGGGCCGATGGTCACTTCCATCCAGCGGTGGTAGGTGTCCATCGCGCGGCCACCGACTTCGCGCGGCCAGTGCGTGTCGGCCGGCAGCGGGAACACCTGCGCGGCCGGCAGCACCAGGAAGTCGAAGCGTTCGAAGAGCTGCAGCAGCGCGGCATGCCACTGCGTGCGCGTGACGGCCGCCTCATGCAGCGCGGCGGCGCTCAGGCGTTCGCCCTGTTCGATCTCCCAGCAGGCCTCGGGCTTGAGCTGCGCGCGCGTGGCCGGGTCGGCATGCAGCCCGCGCAGCGCACCGGCGACGATGAAGCCGCGCAGGCGCAGCCAGGCGGTCCACAGGGCGTTGAAATCGAAGGCGGGCACGGCAGGCGCGACGCTGCAGCCCAGCGTGTCGAAATGCCGCAGCGCCGATTCGCACAGCGCCATCACGCCCGGGTCCATCGGCAGGTGGCCGCCGAGGTCGCCGAGCCAGGCGATGCGCTTGCCGCGCAGCTCTGCGTCGAGTGGCTGCGCAAAAGCCTCGCCGTCACCGGCCAGGCTGAGCGGCGAGCGCGCGTCATAGCCCGCCTGCACCGACAGCAGCCAGGCCACGTCCTCCGGCGTGCGGCCCATCGGTCCTTCGCAGCCCAGCTGCTGGAAGAACAGCTCCGGCCCCGGCCCGGTGGGCACGCGGCCCATCGACGGGCGCAGGCCGTAGACGTGGTTCCAGGCCGCGGGGTTGCGCAGCGAACCCATCATGTCACTGCCGTCGGCCACCGGCAGCATGTGCAGCGCGAGCGCCACCGCGGC
Organism: Variovorax sp. FW305-3-2-15-B-LB1; assembly: GCF_058787635.1. NCBI lineage: Bacteria > Pseudomonadati > Pseudomonadota > Betaproteobacteria > Burkholderiales > Comamonadaceae > Variovorax > Variovorax sp. FW305-3-2-15-B-LB1. The sequence continues at coordinate 24,723 of NZ_JBYSZY010000034.1, forward strand.
GCCGCCGCTGCTGCCGCCGGCCGCATGGTCGAGGTTCCATGCATTGCGCGTGGTGCCGAACACCGTGTTGTAGGTGTGCGAGCCCAGGCCGAACTCGGGCGTGTTGCTGCGGCCCACGAAGAGCGCACCGGCGCGGCGCAGGCGCTCGACCATGATCGCGTCGTGCGGCGTGACCTGCTTCGCGAACACGGGGCTGCCCATGGTGGTCGGCAGCCCGGCGGTGGCGACGAAATCCTTCGGCGCCATCGGGAAGCCGTGCAGTCGGCCCACCGCGTCGCCGCGCGCCAACTGTGCATCGCAGGCATCGGCCTGGCGCAGCATTTCCTCGGCGGGTTGCAGCGACACCAGAGCGTTGACCTGCGGGTTGAAGCGGTCGATGCGTGCAAGGCAGGTCTGCATCAGCTCGCGGCACGAGAGCTCGCGGCGTTGCAGGGCGGCGGCGAGCGAACGGGCGCTGGGAAGGGGGGGCAGCGTGGCGGACATATGGCGGTCAACGATAGCGACCGCCTCCGCAAGCAGGTATCAAAAAACGGCAAAACTGGCGCCCCGAAAACCGAGGGATTCCCCTCGGCCCGTGCACCGGATCAGTGCCTCGTGAGCGCCGCGCCGCGCAGCGTCTGCGAGGGCAGCTCGCCGAACTGGCGCCGGTAGTCCGTCGCGAACTGGCTCAGGTGCCAGAAGCCCCAGTGCGCCGCGATGTCCTGCACCGAGCGCGACTCGGGCCGCTTCAATGCGCGGCGCACGCCGTTCAGGCGCAGCGCCCGCAGGTAGCGCGCGGGGCTCAGGCCCAGCGTTTCCTGGAAGCAGTAGTTCAGCTTGCGCTGGCTCGCGCCGATGCGACTGCACACCTGCAGCATCGACAGCGGCTCGTCGGGCCGCGACATCATCAGCTCGCAGGCGCGGCGCACCACGCGGCGGTGCGCCTCGGTGGAGCGCAGCTCGCGCAGGTCGACGTCTTCGGGCAGGGCGTTGAGCCACGCCAGCAGCACGTCGTCGCGCAGCTGCACCGTGGCGACGGGGTCGTCGAGCAGGCCGGGCATCGCGTCGAGCGCGCTGAAGGCGCCGCGCAAGGTGCCGCGCAGCGACTGCATGGTGGGGTCGTCGAAGTGCAGCACCACGCGCCGTTCGAGCCAGGCCGGCGGCGCGCGGTCGTTCAGGCGTTCGGTGAGCGACTGCAGCAGCGCGTTGTCGACCACGATGCCCGTCAGCTCGAAGCCCGGCGGGCTGCACAGGTCGAGTTCGTCGCAGCGCCCGACCATCACCGATTCGGTGTCCAGCCGCTGGCCCGAGAAGCGCGCCTCGCCGTCCTGCCGGCAGGTGAGCGCAAAGCCGCAGCAGTCGGGATTCATCTCGCCGTGCTGGCGCAGCGCGCGGTTGGTGGTCTCGCGCACCAGCCGCAGGCCGGGCAGTTGCACGTGGTCGAGAAAGCCGGCGAAGCTGCCGCCCGAGAGCATGTCGCACGCCAGGTGCCAGCCGTTCTGGCCGCTGGCGTAGGCGTCGATGTCGTGCGTGGACAGGGTCCAGCGCGTCGCGACGGTGGGGGCGGGGGCAGGAAGAACGGAGGCGGTCTGGCTGGTCATGGCGGTCCGGCGAAGCGGTGGCAGGGGCGTGAAGACCCGTGCCGGAAGCAATCTCCAGACCAGATTGTTTCGTTGACAACGATCTTAAAGTGACAGGGCAAACCCCTAAGCCACCCGACCGTGCCCTATTCGAGCTCGCCGCTGGGCTCGAAGCCGGTGGTGCTGTCGAACAGCTTCTGCACGATGGTCTGCAGCACCTGGCGCTCATCTGCGGTGAGCTGCGAGAACAGGCGCTGCGCGGTGTCGTGCGCCAGCGGCACCATGTCGCGGTACAGCGCCAGGCCTTCTTCTTCGAGCGACACGATGACCTTGCGGCGGTCGTCGGCCGAGGGGTGCATGTTGGCCAGCCCCAGGTCCACCAGCCGGTGCTGCGCGCGGCTCACGCGGGCCTTGTCCATGCTCGTCTTCTGTGCGATTTCGAGCGCCGACAGTGCACCGTACTTGCCCAGCACCACGACGATGCGCCACTCCGGAATCTGCAGCGAGAAGCGGCTGGCGATCGACTGGCCCACCGTCTGGCTCACGCGGTTGGCGACCACCGAGAGTTGAAAGGGCAGGAAGGTCTCGAGGTCGAAGGCCGGGGCGCTCGCGGCGCTGCTGCGTGCCTTGGACAGGGGCTTGGCGCTGGGCCGGGAAGGGGTGCGTGAACGGGGCACGGTGAGGTCGTGGCGTGGAGGCGTCGTGAAAGAAGATCGGCGCGGACAGTATAGGAAGGCCCTTGCGCATCACGCACGAGGCTGCGCGAGGTTTGCCAGTTTTCGATAACGCGCCAAGGGGCTCGCTCCCTATCGTGCAGGGCATGGACTACCCTGAACTCGCACTGCACATCGCCGGCCAATGGCGCACGCAGACCGCCGGCGGCCGCCGCGCGGTCGTCAACCCCGCCACCGAAGCAACGATCGCGCAGCTGCCGCTGGCCGGCCGCGACGAACTCGCCGAAGCGGCCGCGTCCGCGCGCCGCGGCTTCGTGCAGTGGCGCGGCAAGAGCGCGCTCGAGCGCTGCAACATCCTGCGCACCGCCGCGCAGAAAATCCGCGAACAGGCCAAGACGATTGCGCAGGTGCTCACGCTCGAGCAAGGCAAGCCGTTGGCCGAGTCGCTGCGCGAGGTCACGCTGTCGGCCGACATCATCGACTTCCAGGCCGAAGAGGCCAAGCGCCTGTACGGGCGCCTCGTGCCGCCGCGCGTCGAGGGCATCCTCTCGCAGTCGGTGATGCGCCAGCCCGTGGGGCCGGTGGCGGCCTTCACGCCGTGGAACTTTCCGGCCAACCTGCCGGCGCGCAAGCTCGCGAGCGCACTGGCGGCTGGCTGCAGCGTGGTCATCAAGCCGGCGGAAGAAACGCCGGGCACCTGCATGCTGCTGGTGCGCGCCTTTCTCGACGCGGGCGTGCCGCCCGACGCGCTCAACATGGTGTGCGGCGACCCGGCCGAGGTGTCGTCCTTCCTCATCGACCACCCGGCCATCGCCAAGGTGTCGTTCACCGGCTCGGTGGCCGTGGGCAAGCTGCTGGGCGAGCAGGCGGCGCGGCACGTGAAGCGCTTCACCGGCGAACTCGGCGGCCACGCGCCGGTGATCGTGTGCGACGACGCCGACTTTCCCTTCGCGCTCAAGCAGTCGCTGGCCGCCAAGTTCCGCAACGCGGGCCAGGTGTGCGCGTCGCCGATCCGCTTCTACGTGCCGCGCGCCCGCTTCGGCGAATGGAGCGAGGCCTTCGTCCAGGCCGCGCGCGCACTGCGCCTGGGCGAGGGCACCGACCCCGCCACGCAGATGGGCCCGCTCGCGCACGCGCGCCGCATCGAGGACATGCAGCGCTTTGTCGACGACGCCGTGGAGCGCGGCGCGCAGCTGCTGTGCGGCGGCCACCGCGTGCAGCGCCCCGGCTTCTTCTTCGAGCCGACCGTGATCGCGAACGCACCGGCCGACAGCCGCGTGATGCGCCAGGAGCCCTTCGGCCCCATCGCCGTGCTGCAGCCCTACGACACGCTGGACGAAGCCATCGCCCAGGCCAACGCCTTGCCCTACGGCCTGGGCGCCTACGCCTTCACGCGCGACCTGCACACCGCGCACCGCCTGGGCGACGCGCTCGAGGCCGGCATGGTCGGCATCAACCACTTCGGCGTCTCGCAGCCCGAGATGCCCTTCGGCGGCTGGAAGGAAAGCGGCATCGGCCAGGAGATGGGCGCCGAGGGCCTGCTGCACTACACCGAGGTCAAGACCCTCACCGTCGGCGTGCCGTGCTGAGCATGAGCACACATCGAATACTTCCGGAGACCTGCATGACAACGACCGATGCCGCCGCCGTGGCGGCGCTCAAGCAAGACAACGCCCAGTACCTGTGGCACCCCATGGCGCATCCGCAGGCCATGCTCAAGAGCAAGCCCGACATCATTGCGCGCGGCCAGGGCTGCTGGATCTGGGACGTGGACGGCCACAAGATGCTCGACGGCGTCGGCGGCCTGTGGGCCGCGAACCTGGGCCACAGCAACCAACCGGTGCGCGACGCGATCGTCGCGCAGCTGGACGAGCTGCCCTTCTACAACGTGTTTCGCGGCACCACGCACCCGCGCGCCATCGAGCTGTCGGCGCGCCTGGTCAAGACCATGGAACCCGACGGCGTGGCCGCCGTGTTCTTCAGCAACGGCGGCTCCGACGCGGTGGAAGGCGCGCTCAAGCTCGCACGCCAGTACTGGAAGCTCAAGGGCCAGGCCGACCGCTTCAAGTTCATCGCGCTGCGCCAGGGCTACCACGGCGTGCACTTCGGCGGCATGAGCGTGAACGGCAACCTGAACTTCCGCCGCGCCTACGAGCCGCTACTGCCGGGCTGCTTTCACGTCGACACGCCGTGGCTCTACCGCAACCCCTACACGCAGGACCCGGAAGAACTCGGCGAGATCTGCGCCACGCAGCTGGAGCGCGAGATCCAGTTCCAGGGCCCCGACACCGTGGCCGCCTTCATCGCCGAGCCGATCCAGGGCGCGGGTGGCGTGATCGTGCCGCCGCCCAACTACTGGCCGCGCGTGCGCGAAATCTGCGACAAGTACGGCGTGCTGCTCATCGCCGACGAGGTCGTCACCGGCTTCGGCCGCGGCGGCGCGATGTTCGGCACGCGGCTGTGGAATGTGAAGGCCGACCTGTGGTGCCTGGCCAAGGGCATCTCGTCGGGCTACGTGCCGCTGGGCGCCACCGCCATCGGCAACAAGGTGGCCGAGGTCTTCCTCAACGACCCCACGGGTCAGGCCGCGGTGGGCCACGGCTACACCTACAGCGCGCACCCGGTGGCGGCGGCTGCGGCACTCGCCACGCTGGACCAGATCGAGGCGCTCGACGTGCCCGGCAATGCGGCGCGCGTGGGCGCGCATTTCCAGGCGCGCGTGCGGCCCTTCGTCGACAAGTTCAGCTTCGTCGGCGACGTGCGCGGCATGGGCCTCATGCTGGGCATCGAGATGGTGGCCGACAAGGCCACGCGCACCACGCTGCCGCGCGGCAACCCGATCGCCGCCAAGGTGGCGCAGGCGGCCTACCAGCGCGGGCTGATGGTGCGCATCTCGGGGCCGAACCTCATCCTCTCGCCGCCGCTGGTCATCACGCGCGAAGAGGTGGACTTCATGGTCGATGCGCTCGAAGGTGCGTTCGCCGACGTGGAAGCGACGCTGTGAGTGCATCGCCCACGATCCTGCTGATCGGCACCGCCGACACCAAGAGCGCCGAGCTGCTGTTCATGCGCGAATGCATCGAGGCCGGCGGCGGCCGTGTCGTCGTGATGGACGTGGGCGTGCTCGACGGCGCGCCCTTCACGCCCGACATTCCCAACACCGAGGTGGCCGCGGCTGCAGGCAAGACCGTCGCCGAGGTGGCGCAAAGCGGCGACGAGAACAGCGCCATGACGCTGATGGCGCGCGGCGCCGCGAAGCTCGCCGCGCGCTGGCAGGCCGAGGGCCGCATCGACGGCCTGCTCGCGCTGGGCGGCACCATGGGCACCGACCTGGCGCTCGACGTGGCGCAGGCGCTGCCGCTGGGCGTGCCGAAGGTGCTGGTGTCGACCATCGCCTACTCGCACCTGCTGCCGCCCGAGCGCATTCCGCCCGACCTCATCATGGTGCTGTGGGCCGGCGGGCTCTACGGCCTCAACAGCCTGTGCCGCTCGGCCCTGAGCCAGGCCGCGGGCGCGGTGCTCGGCGCCTGCCGTCAGGCCCGCGTGCCGGCCTTCGAGAAGCCGTTGGTGGGCATGACCTCGCTGGGCTCCAGCGCGCTCACCTACATGAAGACGCTCAAGCCCGCGCTCGAGGCGCGCGGCTACGAAGTCGCCGTGTTCCACACCACCGGCATGGGCGGTCGCGCCTTCGAGGCGCTGGCCGCCGAGGGCCGCTTCTGCGCGGTGATGGACTTCAGCCTGCAGGAGCTGGCCAACCAGCTCGGCGGCTCGTGCGTGACGGCCGGGCCTGATCGCCTGCTCGGCGCCGGCCGCGCGGGCACGCCGCAGATCGTCGCGCCCGGTGCCATCGACATGCTCGACTACCCGGCCTGGCAGTCCACGCCCGAAGGCCTGGAAGGCCGGCCCACGCACATCCACAACCGGCTGCTGGCCTCGGCACTGAGCGCGCCCGCATTCCGCCGCGATGTGGCGAGCGAGATCGCGCGCCGTCTCGCGCGCGCCGAGGGGGCCACCTGCCTGCTCATGCCGCTGCAGGGCATCGAAGGCTGGGACCGCCCCGGCGAGCCGCTGCACGACCCCGAAGGCCTCGCGGCCTTCACCGAGGCACTGCGCGGCAGCGTCGACTCGGCGCGGCTCGTTGAGCTCGATGCGCACATCAACGACAGCGCCTTCTGCGACGCCGCACTGCAGGTGTTCGACGCCTGGGTGGCCGACGGCACCGTGCCCGCAGGGAGCCGCGCATGAGCCCCACCGCACAAGCCCTCGTGCTCGACTTCGGCGGCGTCATCAGCCGCACGCTGTTCGAGACCCACGCACTGACCGAAGAGGCGCTGTCGCTGCCGCGCGGCACGCTGACCTGGCGCGGCCCCTTCGACCTCGCGAGCGATCCGCTGTGGCGCGACATGCAGGCCGACAAGCTCTCGGAGCGCGACTACTGGATGGCGCGCACGCGCGAAGTGGGCGCGCTGGTCGGCGAACGCTGGGACCGCATGGAGACCTTCGTGCAGCGCGCACGCGGCGCCGACCCCGAAGCCGCCATCCGCCCCGAGGCGCTCGCGGCCATCGAGGCGGCGCGGCGCGCCGGCTGCCGGCTCGCGATCTTGTCGAACGAGCTCGACCTGTTCTACGGCGCGGGCTTTCGCCAGCGCCTGCCCTTCATGAGCGCCTTCGACGTGGTGGTCGATGCCACGCACACCGGCATCCTCAAGCCCGATGCGCGCGCCTACCAGCAGTGCCTGGACCAGCTCGGCCTGCCCGCCGACGCCTGCGTGTTCGTCGACGACCAGCTGCGCAACATCGCCGGCGCACAGCGCGTGGGCTTGCGCACCGTGCACTTCGACGTGATGCATCCGGGCGCGAGCTATGCGCAGGCGCTCTCGATGCTGGGCGTTTCTTCCTCTCTTTCTTCCTGACCGAGTTCCCGATGACCCCGACCTTCGAACCCACCGTGCCGCGCGAGCGCGTGCAGGCCCTGATGCAGGCCGAACAAGATCGCTACGCGCGCACCCACGCGCGCAGCGGCGAACGCTTTGCCCAGGGCCAGCAGGCCTGGCTCTACGGCGCGCCCTCGCACTGGATGCGCCGCTGGATCGGCGGCTGGCCGCTGTACGTGCAGGACGCGCAGCTGCCTTACGGCGCGCGCTTTGTCGACGTGGACGGCAACGGCTATGCCGACTTCTGCCTGGGCGACACCGGCGGCATGTGCGGCCACGGCCACCCGGCCGTGGTGGAGGCGCTCACGCGGCAGGCGCGCGTGGGCAGCTCGCTGATGCTGCCCACCGACGACGCGGCCTGGGTCGGCGAAGAGCTGTCGCGCCGCTTCGGCCTGCCGTACTGGAACCTCACGACCTCGGCCTCGGACGCCAACCGCGCCTGCATCCGCCTGGCGCGCATGGTCACGGGACGGCCGCGCGTGCTGGTGTTCTCGGGCTGCTACCACGGCTCGGTGGAAGAGGCGCACGTGGAGCTGCGCGACGGCGCCGTCGCGATGCGCAACGACATCCACCCCAACGGCTTTCCGCACGACCAGCTGTCGGCCGTGGTCGAGTTCAACGACGTGCCCGCGCTGGAGCGCGCGCTGCGCGCCGGCGACGTGGCCTGCGTGCTGGCCGAGCCGGCCATGACCAACTACGGAATGATCGCGCCCGCGCCCGGCTTTCACGACGCGCTGCGCCGCCTCACGCGCGAGACCGGCACGCTGCTGGTCATCGACGAGACCCACACCATCTCCAGCGGCCCCGGCGGCTACACGCGCCAGCACGGGCTCGCGCCCGACATGTTCGTGATCGGCAAGGCCATCGCCGGCGGCATTCCCGCCGCGGCCTTCGGCCTGAGCGCCGAGACCGCCGAGCGCGTCTGGCAGGTGCTTCCCAAGCTGCATCCGACGAAGCGCCAGTCGGCGCACGCCGGCTTCGGCGGCACGCTGGCGGGCAACGCGCTCACCGTGGCCGTGATGCGCGCGGTGCTCTCGCAGGTGCTCACGCCCGAGGCCTTCGATCGCATGCTGGTGCTCGCGCAGCGCCTGGCCGAAGGCGTCAACGCCAGCATCGCCGCGGCGGGATTGCCGTGGCATGCGACGCAGGTCGGCGCGCGCGTGGAGACGCTGTTTTGCGCCGACGCGCCGCGCAACGCGAGCGACGTGCGCCGCACGCGCGACGGCGCACTCGAAGCGCTGCTGCACCTGTACATGATGAACCGCGGCGTGCTCATCACGCCCTTCCACAACATGATGCTGTGCTGCCCCGGCACCACCGAGCGCGAGGTGGACGAGCACAACGCGGCCTTCGCCGAGTTCGTGCGGGAGTGCAAGGGATGAGCACGCCCGATCTCTTCGGCCTGCAGGGCAAGGTCGCGCTGGTGACGGGCGGCGGGCGCGGCATCGGCGCGGCCATCGCGCAGGTGTTCGCCGAAGCGGGCGCGTCGGTGCTCATCGCCAACCGCACCGGCAGTGCGGGCGAGGCGGTGGCGGCGGAGCTGCGTGCGCGCGGCTTCGCGGCGCAGGCGATGGCCTGCGACATCGGCCGGCGCGACGAGGCCGAGCGCGCGGTGGCCGAGGCGGTGCGCGTGTTCGGAGCGCTCGACATCGTGGTCCACAACGCGGCCGTCAACCCCTGGGCCGCCATCGACGCGATGACCGACGAGCAGCTCGAGCACACGCTGGCCGTCAACCTCAAGGCCTGCTTCTGGCTCACGCAGGCCGCTGTGCCGCACCTGCGCGCGCGCGGCGGCGGGCGGCTGCTCGTCACTTCGTCGGTGACCGGGCCGCGCGTGGCCATGCCGGGCAGCGCGCACTACGCGGCCAGCAAGGCCGGCGTGAACGGTTTCATCCGCACCGCAGCGTTGGAGTACGCGCGCGAGGGCATCACCGTGAACGGCGTGGAGCCGGGCTACATCGCCAAGCAGGGCGGCTCGCTGCTGTCCGATCCGGCGAAGGCCGCGCGCATCGCGCGCCACATCCCGGCCGGCGAACTGGGGCGGCCTGAAGACATCGCCTACGCGATGCGCTTCCTGGCGAGTCCGGCGGCGCGCTACATCACGGGGCAGACGATCGTGGTCGATGGCGGCTCGACGCTGCCTGAGAGTCCGTTCTTCGCGGAGCAACCGACATGAGCGCGCGCCTGCACGGCAAGGCCTGCCTCATCGTCGGTGCAGCGACCGGCATCGGCGCCGCCGTCGCCGCGCGTTTCGCGGCCGAGGGCGCACGCGTCGCGGTGGCCGGCTGGCCGCGCCCGCAGCCCGTGGGCGAGGGCCCGGCGCTGGACTGTGACGTGACCGACGACGCGGCCGTGCGCGCCACCGTGGCCGCGGTGCAGGCCGCCTTCGGGCGCATCGACGTGCTCGTGAACTGCGCCGGCATCGTCCGCAACGACGACGCGGCCGACATCGACGACGGCGATTGGCACCGCCTGCACGAGGTCAACCTCGGCGGCACCATGCGCTGCCAGCGCGCCGTGCTGCCCGGCATGGTCGCGCAGGGCGGCGGCGCCATCGTCAACATCGCCTCGGTCGCGGCCTTCAATGCGGGCGCCGGCATGGCCAGCTATGCGTCCAGCAAGGCCGGCGTGGTCGCGCTCACGCGCTCGGCCGCGCAGGCCTACGGCCCGCACGGCGTGCGCGTGAACGCGCTGTGCCCCGGCTGGGTCGACACGCCGATGAGCCGCCAGGAGATGCGCGACCTGGCCGCCGAACGCGGCATCGGCGAGGACGCCGCGCGCGCGCAGACGATGGCGCGCATCGCGCTGGGCCGCATGGCCACGCCCGAGGAGATGGCCGCCGCCTGCCTGTTCCTGGCCAGCGACGAAGCCTCGTTCGTGACCGGCGCGGCGCTGGTGGCCGATGGCGGGGCGCGGGTGCCTGCAGCCGCACGCGCGGTGTAGGAGACGCGTCGCCCGCCCGGGCGTATGCTTGCGCGCCGCGGAGGGTTTTCAAAGATGCTTCCCATCGTCGTTGCGCTCATGGCGACCGTCATCCTGCTGGTCTGGATGGGGTTCTTCATGATGGGCTCGCTGCCCTTGCTCGTGCTCTCGCACGACACCCCGCTGGATTCGCGCTTCATCCGCGGCCTGTTCAACGTCTATTACGTGGCCGTGGTGCTCACCGCGAGCGCGGCGGCGCTCAGCTATGCGTGGTGCGGCAAGCCCTTCTTCGCGGTCGGCATGGCCTTCATCGCCGGCTTGGCCTTCGCGTTGCGCCGCTGGCTCATCATTCCGCGCATGGACCTGCTGCGCCACACGATCCCGGCGACGGACACGTCGATCGTGCAGTTCCGCAAGCTCCACATCGCTGGCATGGTGCTCAACGTGATGCAACTGGGCACGGTGGCCTGGGCGCTCACGCAGCTGGGGTTGTGAGCAGCGCCGGCCTCTGTTTCTAGCGCAGGAACCGCCCTTCCTTCGTCACCCGCACCATCTCGATGAAGCGCGAGCCCGTGTTGCTCGCGCCGGTGAAGTCGATCTCCATGTTGCCGATGCGCAGCTTCATCGCCTTCAGCGTGGCGTGCAGCTTCGCGCGCGTGAGGTCGCGGCCGGTGCGGCGCAGGGCCTCGATCATCACGAGCGCGTTCACGTAGCCCTCGTAGCTGAGGTAGCCGATGTCGACCTTGGCGCGCTCGGCCAGCTGGCGGAACTCGCGCGCGGTGGCGTCGACCTCGCTCCAGGGGTAGGGCACGATCTGCGAGATGGCCAGGCCGCTGGTCTTGTCGCCGACGAGCTTGGCCGTGACGTCGCCCGGCACGATCGACATGCCGTAGAACATCTGGCGACCGCCGGCGGTCCAGGCGCTCTTCATGACCTCGCCGCCGATGCCGCCGCCCAGGTACATGAGCACGGCCTGCGCCTGGCTGTCGGCCAGCGCCTTGCCCGCGGCCTCGTTGGTCGTGCCGTCGCCCTTCACGGGCACCGCCGCCACGGGTTTGAGCTTGAGCGTGTCGAGCGCCGCCTCGACCAGCCGCGCCACTTCGGCGCCGCCGGGGTTGTCCAGGTAGGCGACAGCGATGCGCGAGACGCCGATGGTGCTCAAGTGCTGCACCAGCGCCTGCGCCTCGCGCGCGAAGGTGGCGCGCACGAAATAGCCTGCGCCGGCGACCTTCTCGCGCGCCGAGTCCGACACCGCGTAGCCGCCCACCATCGGCGCGCCGCTCTGGCCCAGCACCTTGGCGGCGGCGGCCGTGGTGCCCGAGCCCACGCAGCCGAAGAAGGCGAAGGCGCGGTGCTCGGCGAGCAGCTTCTCGTAGTTGGCGACGGCCTTCTCGGGCTTGAGCTCGTCGTCGAGCGAGACCAGCTTGAGCTTGCGGCCCGCGAGCCCGCCCTGCGCATTGACCGCGTCGAAGGCCAGCCCGGCGCCGGCCATCACGACCTTGATCGGCACGCCCAGCGGCCCGCTCAGGATGCCGGTGTGGCCGAGGACGATCTCGCCGTCGCTGACGCCGCTCTCGGCGGCCAGGGCGGTGGAAGGCAAGGAAAGGAGGGGGCCGAGTCCGGCCGTCGCCGCGGCCGAGGCGGCGAGAAAACGTCTGCGATGCATGGAACCGATTCCGCTTTTAGATACAACTGATAACAATTGAAAGCGAAAGCGAGTCCCCGCGCCGCCGGGGTTTACCCCCTGTGTTGCGCCGTGTCCTCGCCGGGCGGCTCGCGCAGCTGCCAGGCCGCGCAGACGGCCAGCGCGCACAGGCCGGCCAGCATCAGGAACACCTCGTCGAAGGCGGCCAGCCGCGCCGGCGTGCTCACCGGGTTGGCGAGCGAGTCGCCGTGCGCCGCCAGGCGCCATTCGAGAATGATGGCGCACAGGCTCACGCCCACGGCGCCGCCGAGCATGCGCACGAAGCTGATCGCGCTGGCGCCCTGCGGGATGAGCGGCTTGGCCAGCGGGCGCATCGACCCGAGGTTGAGCGAGGGCAGGATGAAGCCCAGCCCGATGCGCCCGACGATCGCGAACACCACCAGCAGCCACAGCGGGCTGTCCAGCCGCAGCACGGCCATGAGCGCGAACGACACCGCCAGCAGCGCCAGGCCGATGCTCACCAGGAGCCAGGTCGGTTGCTTGTCGGCCAGCCGGCCCACGCCCGCGATGGTGAAGGCCAGCACGATGCCGGCCGGCAGCAGGGTGGTGCCCACGTGCGAGGCCGACAGGTGCAACCCCACCTGCATGTACACCGGCAGCAGGTAGGTCGAGCCGAACAGCGCGGTGCCGTAGATGAAGGCGACCAGGCTGCCCATGGCGAACTGGCGGTAGCGAAAGAGCGCGAGGTTCATGAGCGGCGCGCCGCCCGAGGCCATGAGCCGGCGCTGCCACCACACGAAGGCGGCAAAGGCGATGAGCGCGCCGGCCAGCAGCAGCGCGGCCTGCAGCGGCGAATCGCCGCGCAGCTCGACCAGTCCGTTCAGCAGGCACAGCGTGCCCACGGTGCCCAGCGCCAGGCCGCGCGCATCGAGCCCGCTGCCGCGCGTCGCGGCCACGCCGCCGGGCGCGGTCTTGGGCACGAACTTGTAGGCCAGCCAGATCGAGGCCAGGCAGAAGGGCACCACCATGAAGAAGATCGAGCGCCAGCCGAACAGGTCGACCAGCACGCCGCCGATGCTCGGCCCGATGGCCGGCGCCAGCACCACGCCCATGCCGAAGATGCCGCTGGCGCGGCCCTGCTCGTGCGGCTCGAAGGCGCGCAGGATGATGATGGCCGGAATGGGCTGCACCACGCCCGCCGCCAGCCCCTCGGCCACGCGCGCCAGCAGCACCAGCGGGTAGTGGTTGGCCACGCCGCCCACGATGCCGCCGGCCAGCAGCAGGAGCATGGTGCCGACGTAGGTGCGGCGGTAGCCGTAGCGCGACAGCAGCCAGGGCGTGGTGAGCATCGACACCGTCATGGCCACCATGAAGCCCGAGCTCACCCACTGCGCGCGCTCCTGGCCCAGCGCGAAGTGGTGGCTCATGTCGGGGATCGCCACGTTGACGATGGTCGAGGACATGATGGACGCCATCGTCCCCACCATGACCGACAGCAGCAGGTACCAGCGGTAGCGCTCGCCGTAGCGGGCGCGCAGGACACCCATGGAGGGCGGCGTGTCAGGGGTTTGTGGGGAGGTCATGGGGCGGCGCAGGGACGGTCGCGGGTCCGTCGTCCTACAAGCATATCGGTGTTTGCGGCGTCGACCGTGCGCGGGCCGGTCGCACAATGCGGCGGCTGTCCCCTGTGCGTCAAGTCGTCATCAAAAGAACAAACAAGCCATGAACCCGTCGATCCAAGAACCCGTCAATGAACCGGCCGACCCCGCCGTGCCCGACGCCGCTCCCACGCTCGCGGCCGAACTCGCCGCGCCCACCGTCAGCCGCGCCTACCGCTGCCAGTGCGGGCGCCCCGTGTTCCTGCGCAACAGCGAGTGCCTGGCCTGCCACACGCCGCTGGGCTACGTGATCGACCGGCTCGGCGTGGTGCCGCTGGCGCCGGCCGAAGGCGAGGGCGCGCTGCCCGACACCTTCACCGTCTTCGGCGACCCGCACGGCGCCACCTACCGCCGCTGCGCCAACCTCATGACGCCGGCCGCCTGCAACTGGATGGTGGCGCAGCCGCGCGAGGGCGAGGCCATTCCCGCCGACACGCAGGGCCTGGCGCCCGGCTATTGCCTGGCCTGCAGCGTCACGCGCACCATTCCCGACCTGTCGGTGGAGGCCAACGGCGAACTCTGGCGCAAGCTCGAGATGCCCAAGCGCCGCCTGATCTCGCAGCTGCTCGCGCTCGGCCTGCCGGTGGTGAGCCGCCATGCCGATCCGGTGCACGGGCTGGCCTTCGACTTTCTCAGCAACATGCCGGGCGCCCCGCACGTGATGACGGGCCACGAGCACGGCCTGATCACCCTCAACGCCGAGGAGGCCGAAGATGCCGTGCGCGAGCGCATCCGCGCCGAGATGCACGAGCCCTATCGCACGCTGCTGGGGCACTTTCGCCACGAGATCGGCCACTACTACTGGGACCTGCTGGTGCTGCCCACGCGCTGGATCGACGACTTCCGCGTGCTCTTCGGCGACGAGCGCGCCGACTACGGCGCCGCGCTGCAGCAGCACTACGAACAGGGCCCGCCGCCCGACTGGGCGCAGCGCTTCGTCAGCAGCTACGCGAGCATGCACCCGTGGGAAGACTGGGCCGAGACCTGGGCCCACTACCTGCACATGGCGGACACCGCCGACACGGCGATGAGCTTCGGCATCGACGCGAGCAACGTGGAGCTGCAGAACGATTTGTTCACCGCCGCCGACCTGTGGCAGCCCGAGCATCCCGACGCTGCGAAATTCCTGGACTTCATCAACGGTTGGGTGCTGCTGACCAGCATGCTCAACGAGCTGTCGCGCAGCATGGGCCAGCCCGACTACTACCCCTTCGTGCTGCCGCGTGCGGCGGTGGGCAAGCTGCAGTTCATCCACGGCGTGGTCACCGCGCAGCGCAGCGGCACGGCGCCGACGATGGTGACGGCGGGGGATGTGGCGGAGGCCGCGACGGAAGCTGCCGAGCCTGCACAGGGGCAGACCCAATCGCAGTCGCAGGGCGACGTCGCTCAGTCCTGAGGCGGCGACTTTCCTGCGGCGCAGCGCGCGCAGATGCAGGCCTGGCCGCGCAGCGCCGGTGGCAGCGTGTCGAGCGGCGCCAGCGAAAAATCGGCGGCCATGCACCAGCAGGGCGGCTGCGCCTGCCCGGTCTCGCGCTCGACCTCCATCGCGCAGCGGTTCGCTTCGCCGCACAGCGGACAGTGCGCGGTGTCGATGACCACCGTCATGCGAGCGCGAAGGCCGGCAGCTTCTTCGGCACCGCCACGTTGCGCAGCGTCGCGTACACCGGCAGGCCGTCGCGGTAGGCGGGGTAGTCCTCGCCCGCGATCAGCGGCAGCAGGTAGCGGCGGCACTTCTCGGTGATGCCGTAGCCGTCGTCCGAAATGAAATCGCGCGGCATCGGCTTCTCGACATTGGCCACCGCTTCGAGCGGCGCCGCGCCCAGCGTGTAGGCATAGGGCACGTCGCTCGTGCGCTCGATGGTCGGCATCACCGCGTTGCGGCCTTCGAGCGCCAGCTCGACCGCACGCTGGCCCAGTTCGTAGGCCTGCTTCACGTCGGTGGCCGAGGCGATGTGCCGCGCCGCGCGCTGCAGGTAGTCGGCCACGGCCCAATGGAACTTGTGGCCCAGCGCTTCCTTCACCATCTGCGCGACCACCGGCGCTGCGCCGCCAAGCTGCGCATGGCCGAAGGCATCGCGCGCGCCCTGTTCGGCGAGGAAGGTGCCGTCGGGATGGTGGCAGCCCTCGGACACCACCACCGAGCAGTAGCCGTGCTGCTGCACCAGCGCATCGACGCGCGCCAGGAAGCGGGCCGCGTCGAACTCGATCTCGGGGAACAGCACCACCACCGGAATGCCATGGTCGGCCACCAGCCCGCCGGCCGCGGCGATCCAGCCGGCGTGGCGGCCCATCACCTCGAGCACGAACACCTTGGTGGAGGTGGCGGCCATCGAGCGCACGTCGAACGAGGCCTCGAGCGTGGACACCGCCACGTACTTCGCCACCGAGCCGAAGCCCGGGCAGCAGTCGGTCAGCGGCAGGTCGTTGTCGATGGTCTTGGGCACGTGGATGGCCTGCAGCGGGTAGCCCATCGACTGCGACAGCTGGCTCACCTTGAAGCAGGTGTCGGCCGAGTCGCCGCCGCCGTTGTAGAAGAAGTAGCCGATGCCGTGCGCCTTGAACACCTCGATCAGGCGCTCGTACTCGCGGCGGTTCTTCTCGAGCGACTTGAGCTTGTAGCGGCACGAGCCGAAGGCGCCCGAGGGCGTGCTGCGCAGCGCCGCAATCGCCTCGGCCGGCTCGGCGCTGGTGTCGATCAGGTCCTCGGTGAGCGCGCCGAGGATGCCGTTGCGTCCGGCATAGAGCGTGCCGATGCGGTCCGGGTGCTGGCGCGCCGTCTCGATCACGCCGCAGGCCGAGGCGTTGATGACCGAGGTGACGCCGCCCGACTGGGCGTAGAAGGCGTTGAGGATGGGCATGCGCGGCATTCTCCCGCAGCCCTTTCCATGGCGCCAGTGGTGCCAAATGCGGGGCGCTTCAGCGCCCGCCGAGGCCCATCGCGCGCGTGATCACCTCTTTCATGATCTCGTTGGTGCCGCCGTAGATGCGCTGCACGCGCGCGTCGGCGTACGCGCGGGTGATCGCGTACTCCCACATGAAGCCGTAGCCGCCGTGCAGCTGCACGCACTCGTCCATCACCTTGCACTGCAGGTCGCTGGTCCAGTACTTGGCCATGCTCGCGGTGGCGGTGTCGAGCTTCTCGGCCATGAGCAGCTCGATGCACTTGTCGACGAACACCTGCGCCACCTGCACCTCGGTCTGCAGCTCGGCCAGCGTGTAGCGCGTGTTCTGGTAGTTGCCCACGGGCTGGCCGAACACCTTGCGCTCCTTCACGTAGGCCACGGTGTGGTCGATGGCCGCCTGCGACGCGGCCACCGCGCTGATCGCGATCTGCAGCCGCTCCCAGGGCAGCTGCTCCATCAGGCAGACGAAGCCGCGGTTGACCTCGCCCAGCAGCGCCTCGGCGGGCAGGCGCACGTCGTTGAAGAACAGCTCGGAGGTGTCTTGCGCCTTCAGGCCCAGCTTCTTCAGGCGCTTGCCCTTCTCGAAGCCCGGCATGCCGCGCTCGACGAGGAACAGGCTCGTGCCCTTCGCGCCGGCGGCCGGGTCGGTCTTGGCGACCACGATCACCAGGTCGGCATGCCAGCCGTTGGTGATGAAGGTCTTGCTGCCATTGAGCAGGTAGCTGCCGTCGGGTTGCCGGATGGCGCTGGTCTTCACGGCCTGCAGGTCGCTGCCCGCGCCGGGCTCGCTCATGGCGATGGCGCCGACCATCTCGCCGCTGGCGAGCTTGGGCAGGTAGTGCTGCTTCTGCGCCTCGGTGCCGTAGCGCAGGATGTACGGCGCCACGATCTCGTTGTGCAGGCCGAAGCCGATGCCTGTGAAGCCGCGCGCCCACAGCTCCTCGAACTGGATCACCGAGTACAGCAGGTCGGCGCCCGCGCCGCCGTAGGTGTCGGGCAGCGCCATGCACAGGAAGCCGTTCTCGCCGGCCTTGGACCAGACGGCGCGGTCCACATAGCCCTGCTCTTCCCAGGCGTCGTGGAAGGGCGCGATCTCCTTGTCCATGAAGCGGCGGAAGCTGTCGCGGAAGGCCTCGTGGTCGGCGGTGAAGAGGGTGCGTTCGATGGTCATGGGGACGTCAGCGGGTTTCGAAAACTGGGGGGCGCTTTTGCAGGAAGGCGCTCACGCCTTCACGGAAGCTGGGGCGGTCGATGAGCGCGCGCTGGCGCTCGCTCTCGTAGTGCAGTTGTTCTTTCAGCGTGTGGCGCTCCGAGGCGTCGAAGGCCTCGCGCGCTTCGAGCACCGCGTGCGCCGGCAGGCGCGCCAGGCGCTGCGCGATGGCGCGGGCCTCGTCCATCAGTTGCTCGTCGTCGGCGCAGGCCCAGATCAGGCCCCACTGCACGGCACGCCCGGCGCTCAGGCGCTCGTCGAGCAGCGCCATGCCCATGGCGCGCGCCCGGCCGACGCGGCGCGGGATGGTCCAGGTGCAGCCCAGGTCCGGCACGATGCCGAGCTTGGGCAGGAAGGGCAGGTAGAAGTAGGCGCTGCGCGCGGCGATGGTCACGTCGGCCGCGAGCGCCAGGCCCACGCCCGCACCGGCCGCCGGACCGTTGACCGCTGCCACCACCGGCACCGGCAGCGTGCGCAGCGTCTCGATGAGCGGGTTGCTGAGCTTCTGCATCCACTCGGCGGTCTGGTCGCCGAGCGTCTGGCCGGGCTCGCCGGGCGGCGCCATCGCGCTCAGGTCGGCGCCCACGCAGAAGGCCTTGCCGGCGCCCGTGAGGATCACGGCGCGCACCGTGCGGTCGTCGCGGATGCGCTCGAGCGCGTCGCGCAGTTCGACCTGCAGGTCTTTCGCGATCGGGTTCAGCTTGTGCGGCAGGTTCAGCGTGAGCGTGGCGATGCCGTCGGCCTGTTCGCACAGGACGCAGGGTTGGGGTTGTTGCGGCGCGGTCATGCGAGCGCTGCGCCGGAAGTGGTGGTCATGGGCGTGTCCCTTTCAAGGCCAAGAAGGAAAACGGACGCCCAAAGCAAAAAGCCGCCTGTCGTCACGGCGGCGCGCGGTGCTGCTCCCTGCGGGGGCGGTCCATGGCATCGAGGTTCGATGCCACGGCGCCCGCGGTCAAGCCGGGGACAACCCGTGCAGCGCCAGTCGCCAAGGCGACCGCACGCGAGCCTGTGCGCGCGAGGCCGGGTTCGGCAGCGCGGCGGGCTGCGCGTCCGACACCGAGATGCACGACGACTCCAGCGCCGACACCAGCACGCGCCGGTGCTCGGTGCTCTCGAAGCGCTCGCCCGGCCCGAGCACGATGTCGCGCGGGTCGCGGTCGAGCGTGATCCACACGGCGCCGCTGCGGCATTCGATGCCCACGCCCGCGCCGTCGGGCACGGCGAAGACGGCGCGGCTGGGCAGGCTCACGTGGAAGCGCGAGCTCGACGAGGAGAAAAAGGTGGAAGGGGACCGGTCGGTGGTGCTCATGGGAACCTCCATTGCATTCGTGATACGAATGAATATAGTGAGCAGAGCCCTCTCTTACACGCGGTCATTCGGAACTCGTTGCATGCCTCCAGAGAATGTGAAAACCCCTGCCGGCGAGCTCCCGCCGCTCGAGCTGCTGCGCAGCTTCGAGGCCGCCGCGCGCCGGCTCAGCTTCACGCTGGCGGCGGGCGAGCTGCACCTCACGCAGTCGGCCGTGAGCCGGCAGATCCAGCAGCTCGAAGCCAGCCTGGGCGTGCTGCTGTTCGAGCGCCGCCACCGCGCGCTCGCGCTCACCGAGGCCGGCGGCGTGCTGCAGCGCGCCGTCACCGACAGCCTGGAGCGCCTGCGCGACGCCACCGCCCGCGTGCGCGCCAGCGCCGCGCCGCGGCAGGTGTCGATCACCACCACACCGGGCTTCGCGTCGCTGTGGCTCATTCCGAAACTGGCGCGCTTCACCAGCACGCATCCGCAGGTCGACGTGCGTGTGTCGGCCACGCTCGACGTGCTCGACCTGGACGTGAGCCGGCTGGACCTTGCGGTGCGCTTCGTGCCCATCGGCCGCGGCGTGGGCCCGGCGCTGTTCGAGGAGTCGGTGATCCCGCTGTGCGCGCCGCAGGTGGCCGCGTCGCTGCGCGAGCTGTCCGATTTTTCCAAGCTCACGCTGCTGACCATCGAATACCCGGACCACAGCGAAGCCCCGACCGCCGACTGGGAGCCGTGGCTCAAGGTGATGGTGCTGGAAGACCTGCGCATGAAGAGCACGCTGCGCTTCTCGCAGTACGCCGATGCGGTGGCCGCCGCGGTGGCGGGGCAGGGCGTGGTCATCGGGCGCCTGCCGCTGCTGCGCGAACTGGTGCGCGACGGCCGGCTCGTGGCGCCGCTCGGCCAGGGCGTGGCATCGCACCGCGGCTACTTCATCGAGATGTCGCGGCGCGCCGCGGGCAACCGCGACGCGCAGGACTTCGCGCAATGGCTGCGCGACGAGGCGGAGGCCGCGCAGCGGAGCTGACGAAGGGCCGCCGCCCGCCTGCCGATCAACCTGGCAGCAGCACCTTGTTGACGACGTGGATCACGCCGTTCGACTGGTAGACATTGGCGATCGTCACCGCCGCCGTGCCGCCCTTGGCGTCGGTCACCCACACCGTGCCGCCGCTCATCGTCGCCGTGAGCGTGCCGCCGCTCGCGGTCTTCAGCATCGCCTTGCCGCCGCCCGCGTTGATCGCGCTCGTCAGCGCCGCGCTGTCCATGCGACCGGGCACCACGTGGTAGGTCAACACCTTGGTGAGCGTGGCCTTGTTCTCGGGCTTGAGCAGCGTGTCGACCGTGCCGGCCGGCAGCGCCGCGAACGAGGCGTTGGTGGGCGCGAACACCGTGAACGGGCCCGGGCTCTTGAGCGTGGCCACGAGGTCGGCCGCCTTCACCGCGGCGACCAGCGTCGTGTGGTCCTTCGAATTCACCGCGTTGTCGACGATGTCCTTCGTCGGGTACATCGGCGCGCCGCCGACCATGGGGGTGGCGGCACTGTTGCTGCTGCTGGCGTTGCTCATGCCACTGCCGGCGCACGCGCCGAGCAGGACCGACACGCCGAGTGCGATCACGAGTTTTTTCATGGATGTCTCCTGGAAGGAAAAGCTCTGTGGAAACCGCCAACAGCTCGGGGGCGCGATGCGCTTGAGATGCCATACGGCGCGATGTGTGAAGCGGATTCAACCGACGTGCCCTGTCAGCTTTGCGCCACAGCGCGCCGCGCCGGGCTTGCGCACGGCGAAGGCCCTCGCCAGAATCCGCCCTTCCTTTTTCAGCGACCGTTTTTCCAGACACCGCGCACGGCGACGATCAACCTCCCGGGCGAGAACACCATTCAATGAACCGTTCACTGAACACCTGACGCACACCGACCGCCCCGGCCGGATGTGCACCTTCGCATCCGCCGCGGCCGTATCGACAAGGGCCCCGCGCGCAACTGCATTCGCCGGGGCCTTTTTGTTTTTTCGGAGTGTGTGCACATGAGTGCTCAACGAAAGGCCCGCGACGACGACAAGCGTCTGGGCCGGTTCTACTTTGCGGTGCCCGCGTCGGCACCGCGCAATCCCGTGGTGGCCGCGATGGCGCGCCGCGAATCCAGCCAGGGCGCGGGCCGCCACCTGCGCACCCACCGCGCCGAGCGGCGCGCGCAGAAGGTGGCGCTGCAGAAAGCCGCGCGCGACTTCGGGCGGAGGGCCGACGATGCGTGACGACATGGGCAAGGTGATCGTCGAGCGTCCGCGCGGCGGCTGGCGCGTGCAGGGCGATGGCCGCCCGTGGCGCAACAGCCCCGAGCGCGGTTCGCACCTGGGCATGAAGCGCGGCCTGCAGCATCCGAAGTGGCTGAGTGAAAACCTTCAGCCGCTCAAGCGCTGGCTGCACAAGCAGGTGCACCGGCCGTGGGACAAGGTGTACGCCGAGCTGTGCGCGGGCATCGATCGCCGCAGCACGGTGCAGGCGCACATCTTCCTGCACGTCGACGACTTCGTGGCACGCGACGCGGTGCTGTGCGACGGCGAGGTGCGGGTGCGGCCTCACCGCTGGGGAACCCGCGACGGCGTGCCGCTGCACGAAGCGCCGGGCGTCGAGCTGTTCGTGCACCCGGTCACCGGCATCCTGCTGCCGAACCGGCGCCTGCGCGAGGCACGCGCGGTGCGCCGTGTGGACCGGGCCGCACGGCGCGGCGACACGCCTTGCGCGGTCTACCACGTGATCGACGAGACCACGCAGTGGCACTGCGTCGAGGGCTGCTGGTTCGAGGTCGTGCTGGCGCAGTTTCCCGAGCGCACAAGCGCGGCGCAGCCAGAGCCCAATTGCTACGACGTGCTGCGCCGCTGCATGGTCACGCGCTGCGGCGCGGCGCGACGTTCAGCGCCGGGCCTGCCCACGCACTTCGACATGTATGGGCGTCACGATGTCTATGCCGTTGCCAAGCGGCAGCTGAGCCGGCGCGAGGTGCGGGCGCGGTTGGGGGATGCGGCGTGAGGCCGCGTGTCGGCGATCAGGGCGTGGGACGCACTGGCACCTTCGCCCGCGGCAGCAGCCAAAACGCCAGCGTCCCCGCCGCCAGCATCCCGCTCACCGTGAGGAACACCGCGCGGAACGGCTCGCTGCCCTGGGCCACGGCCCAGGAGGCGGCGACGCCGGTGGTCCATTGCATCAGCGAGACGCCGAGGAACATCGCCATGTTGAGCAGCGCCATCGCGCGGCCCGTGACGGCCGCCGGGTAGGCGTTCTTGGTGTACGCGTACAGCAGCACGCTGTAGCCCGACAGCATGCCGTAGACGATCGGCAGGCCGATGTCGATGGCGCGCGACTGCGTGAGGGCCATGGCGGCGAACATCGCCGCGCCGGCGAAGGCGCAGCGCATCATCCAGCGCGTGCGGCGCGCGCCGCCAGGGTCGAGGCGGCCGAACAGCATGGGGCTGGCCATGCCGGCGACGGTCATCACCAGCGCCACGTTGCCGCTGGCCACGAGCGAGAGGCCGTGGCGGTCGTGCAGCACGGGGCCGAGCCACAGGCCGCGCAGCGTGATGAAGGCGGCATACGACACGCAGGCGAAGCACAGCAGGCCGAGCGTGTGCGGCATGGCGAACAGCGGCAGCAGGTCGCGCACGGCCTGGCGCAGCGACTGGCGCTCGGGCGCGGGTTCGTCCGATGCGATCGTCGTGCGCGCGGGCTCGTGCACGCGCCAGAAGATGACGATCCACGAGAGCACGGCGAAGGCGGTCAGCGCGGCATAGCCGGCGCGCCACGAGGCGGCCTCGATCAGCAGCGCCAGCGGCGTGCCGGTGAACAGGATGCCCATGCCCGCGAGGCTCATCACCAGCCCCGACATGGCGGTGAAGCGCGCGGCGTCGAAGTGCCGCGCGATGAACACGGTGCAGGCCAGGAAGGCCGGCGCGCAGCCCACGCCGATCAGCGCCTGCCCCAGCAGCAGCGCGCCGAAGCCCGGCGCCACGGTGCACAGCGCGGCGCCCGCGATGGCCAGCGGAAAGGCGGTGAGCACGGTGCGGCGCACGCCGAAGTGGTCGATCGACACGCCCATCGCGAGCTGCATGATGCCGAAGGTGAAATGGAAGGTGCCGGCCCAGGTGCCCAGCGCCTGCGGCGTGAGGCCGAAGTGCTGCGTGAGCGGCGTGGCCATCATGGCGCCGACGGTGCGAAAGGCCTGGCTCAGCGCGAAGGCGGTGGCCAGTGCGACCAGCATGGCCGCGGCCGAGGTCGACCCGCGGGTCGGGGGCGGCGTAGCCGCGTGCTTGTTCATCGAAAGAAACGGAGACCGGAGAGAGAAGAGGGCGGCGTCGATGCTACCGGCATGTCGCGCCCCATGCAGAACGGCGCCCGAGGGCGCCGTTCGTTGCGTGTCTCCGAGGCGTCAGTGCCGGCGGAGGCCGGCACTGCGCAAGGCGCGCGTCAGGCCGCGGCCTTGACCTTCAGGCGCCAGGCGTGCAGCAGCGGCTCGGTGTAGCCGCTGGGCTGCTCGATGCCCTTGAACACGAGGTCCTGCGCGGCCTTGTAGGCGGGGGAGGTGTCGAAGTGGCCGGCCATCGGCTGGTACAGCGCGTCGCCGGCGTTCTGCTCGTCGACCACCTTGGCCATGCGCTGGAAGGCCTCGTCGACCTGCGCCTTCGTGACCACGCCGTGCAGCAGCCAGTTGGCGATGTGCTGGCTGGAGATGCGCAGCGTGGCGCGGTCTTCCATGAGGCCGACGTTGTGGATGTCGGGCACCTTCGAGCAGCCCACGCCCTGGTCGACCCAGCGCACCACGTAGCCCAGGATGCCCTGCACGTTGTTGTCGATCTCCTGCTGCTTCTCGGCGTCGGTCCACTTGGCCTGCGCGGCGATCGGCACCTGCAGCAGCGCGTTCAGGATGTTCTCGCGCTCGCCGTCGGCGTCGATCTTCTCGAGCTCTTGCTGCACGGCGGTCACACTGACCTGGTGGTAGTGCAGCGCGTGCAGCGTGGCGGCGGTGGGCGAGGGCACCCAGGCGGTGTTGGCGCCGGCCTTGGGGTGGGCGATCTTCTGCTCGAGCATGGCGGCCATCAGGTCGGGCATGGCCCACATGCCCTTGCCGATCTGCGCCTTGCCGCGCAGGCCGCAGTTCAGGCCGACGAGCACGTTGTTCTTTTCGTAGGCGCCGATCCAGGCGCTGGACTTCATGTCGCCCTTGCGGATCATCGGGCCGCCCTGCATGGCGGTGTGCATCTCGTCGCCGGTGCGGTCCAGGAAGCCGGTGTTGATGAAGGCCACGCGCGCGGCGGCTTCGGCGATGCAGGCCTGCAGGTTCACGCTGGTGCGGCGCTCCTCGTCCATGATGCCGAGCTTGACGGTGTTGGCGGGCAGGCCGAGCAGCTGCTCGACGCGGCCGAACAGTTCGCTGGCGAAGGCGACTTCGGCCGGGCCGTGCATCTTGGGCTTGACGATGTAGATGCTGCCGGTGCGCGAGTTGCCCTTGCGCTTGACGTCGATCATGGCGATGGTGGTGGTGACCACGGCGTCCAGGATGCCTTCGGGGATTTCCTTGCCGCCTTCGTACAGGATGGCCGGGTTGGTCATCAGGTGGCCCACGTTGCGCAGGAACATGAGCGAGCGGCCGTGCAGCTTCAGCGGCTGGCCGTTGGCGCCGGTGTACTCACGGTCGGCATTCAGGCCGCGCGTGAAGGTCTTGCCGCCCTTGGCGACTTCTTCGGTGAGCGTGCCCTGCACGATGCCCAGCCAGTTCGCGTACGCGACGACTTTGTCGGCCGCGTCGACCACGGCCACCGAGTCTTCCAGGTCGAGGATGGTCGAGAGCGCGGCTTCGAGCACGAGGTCGCTCACGCCGGCCGCATCGCTCTTGCCGATGGCGGTGCTGCGGTCGATGCGGATGTCCAGGTGGATGCCGTTGTGCTTGAGCAGCACCGACGACGGCGCGGCGGCGTCGCCCTGGTAGCCGATGAACTGCGACGCATCGGCCAGGCCGGTGGTGCTGCCTTGCAGCGCGACGACCAGCTGGCCGTCCTTCACGCTGTAGCCGGTGGCGTTCTTGTGCGAACCGTTGGCCAAAGGCGCGGCCTGGTCGAGCACGTTGCGTGCGAACTCGATGACCTTGGCGCCGCGCACGGGGTTGTAGCCCTTGCCCTTTTCGGCGCCGCCGGTTTCGGGAATGGCGTCGGTGCCGTACAGCGCGTCGTACAGCGAACCCCAGCGCGCGTTGGCGGCGTTCAGGGCGTAGCGTGCGTTCAGGATCGGCACCACCAGCTGCGGGCCGGCCTGCAGCGCGAGTTCGGAGTCGACGTTGGCCGTGGTGGCCTTCACGCCCTTGGGCTGCGGCAGCAGGTAGCCGATCTTTTCCAGGAAGGCGCGGTAGGCCGGCATGTCGGCGATCGGGCCGGGGTTCTTCTTGTGCCAGGCGTCGAGCTCGCTCTGCAGGCGATCGCGCTCGGCGAGCAGGGCGACGTTCTTGGGCGCCAGGTCATGGACGATGGCGTCGAAGCCCTTCCAGAACACGTCGCTGGCCACGCCGCTGGCGGGCAGGACCTTCTCTTCGACGAAGCGGTGCAGTTCGGTCGCGACCTGGAGTCGGTGGGCGGTGGTGCGGTCGGTCATGTGTTTCTCCTTGGGGAACGCAATGCAAAAAACAGGAAATCGGGGGCGGCGCAGCAGTGGGGCGCACTTGCCCCAGGTGAAGCCATGGGAGAACTGTATTCGATACTTTGCGGGCGAGTAAGAGCCGAAAGTGAGATTTATCTGTGACAAAAATGAAGGTAATCAACCAGAACCCAGGCCCCGCTTCAAAGGGTAGGCCCTGAGGCCGGGCCGGTGGCAGCTGTATATATTTAACTTCTTAAATAATCAGCTCCCGCCGCAATGATCCTCCTGGCTTCCAACGAAAACCCGCTCGGCATGCCCGAGTCGGCCCGCCGCGCCGCCGCTGCCGCCCTCGAAGGTGCGGGCAACTACCCCGACAGCAACGGCACCGCGCTCAAGCAGGCGCTGGCCGCGCGGCTCGACGTGCCGCCCGAGTGGCTCACGCTGGGCAGCGGGTCGAGCGAAATCCTCGAGCTCGCGGCGCAGGTCAGCCTCAAGCCGGGCGAGAACGTCGTCTATTCGCAGTACGGTTTCATCGTCTACGCGGCGGCCACGGCGCACGCCCACGCGCGCGCCACCGTCGTGCCTTCGCGCGACTTTGGCCACGACCTGGACGCGATGCGCGCCGCCATCGGCGACGACACGAAGCTGGTCTTCGTGGCCAACCCGAACAACCCGACCGGCACCTTCATCGATGCTGCGCCGCTGCGCGAGTTTCTGCAATCGGTGCCCGCGCACGTGACGGTGCTGCTCGACGAGGCCTACACCGAGTACCTCACGCCCGCGCAGCGCTACGACAGCATCGAATGGGTGCGCCGCCTGCCCAACCTGATCGTGGCGCGCACCTTCTCCAAGGCCTTCGGCCTGGCGGGGCTGCGCATCGGCTACGGCGTGTCGCAGCCGGCGCTCACGGCGCGCATGAACGCGCACCGCCCGCGCTTCAACGTGACGACGCCGGCCCAGGCCGCGGCCGTGGCGGCGCTGGGCGACACCGACTTCCTGGCGCGCACCTACGAACTCAACACCGCCGGGCGCGAGCAGCTCGCCGCGGGCTTCGCCGCGCTGGGCCTGCCGCACGTGCCGTCGTCGGGCAACTTCGTGATGGTGCAGGTCGGCGATGCGCCGGCCGTGCACGCGCGCCTGCTGGCCGCCGGCATCGAGGTCTCGCTGCTCGGCCCCTACGGCCTGCCGCAATGGCTGCGCGTGAGCGTCGGCCTGCCGGCGCAGAACGAGGCCCTGCTGGCCGCGCTGCGCTGACGACCCCACGCACACCGAAGAACAACCACCCCGAGGAGACCGCCCCATGCAACGCCGCCAGTTCGCAGCGCAAGCCGCTGCCGTCATCACCGCCACGGCCTTCGCGCCGATGGCGTTCGCGCAGGAGCGCACGGTGCGCATCCTGATCGGCTTTCCGCCGGGCGGGTCGGCCGACGTGGTCGCGCGGATCCTGGCCGACAAGATGCGCGTGTCGCTCGGACAGAACGTCATCGTCGACAACAAGCCCGGCGCGGCCGGCCGGCTGGCGCTGGCCGAACTCAAGCGCTCGCCGCCGGACGGCAGCGTGCTGATCTTCTCGCCCAGCGGCGCGATGGTGATCCACCCGTGGCTGTATTCGAACCTCGGCTACGACACGGTGAAGGACTTCACGCCGATCTCGCTCGGCAGCACCTTCGACTTCGCGGTGACGGCCGGGCCGGGTGCGCCGGCGGGCGACCTGAAGGCGGTGCTGGCCTGGATGAAGGCCAACCCGGGCAAGGCCAACTACGCGACCTCGGGCGCCGGCACGGTGCCGCACTTCGCGGGCCAGCTGCTGGCGCAGGCCTCGGGCGTGCCGATGACGCACGTCGCCTACCGCGGCGGCGCGCCGGCCGCGCAGGACCTCATCGGCGGACAGGTGCCGCTGATGGTGGACACCGCCTCGGAAACCATCGAGCACCACCGCGCGGGCAAGGTCCGCATCCTCGCGGTGACGGGCGAAAAGCGCAGCCGCGCGCTGCCCGACGTGCCGACACTGAAGGAAGCGGGTATCAACGTGACGGCCGATGCCTTCTTCGGGCTGTATGGCCCGCCGGGCATGTCGCCCGAGCTGGTCGCGCGCATCGACAAGGCCGTGGCCGACGCGCTGCGCATGCCCGACGTGCAGGAAAAGATCTACGCGCTGGGCCTCGTGCCGGCGCATGCGGGACCGGCGGAACTGGCGAGCATCCAGGCGACGCACCTGAAGCGGTGGGAACTGCCCATCAAGAACTCGGGCTTCAAGGCTGAATCCTGATGCTCAGACCTGCCCGCTGAGCGCCTTCGCCGCCGCGCGCACGGGCTCGATATAGCCCTCGTCGTAGCGGTGCGTCGGCATCGTCAGCGTGACCGCCGCGGCCAGGCCGCCATCCGCATGGAACACCGGCGCCGAGATGCCCGCCAGCTCGGCCGTGCGGTCGCCCACCAGCGCGCAATAGCCTTGCGCGCGGATCGCGTCGTACAGCTTGCGTTCCTTCGCGCCGCGCGGCCGTTCGGCCTCGGGCCCGAAGGCGATCAGCACGCGCGCGCCCGCGCCCCGGTCGTTGGGCAGCAGGTCCCCCGCGCGCACGTGGTCGCGCACCACATGCGACGAGTCGACGCGGAACTGGCACAGCCGCACCCAGCTGTCGCCCTGGTCCTGCCGCACGTGGTACGCCGCGCTTTCGCCGGTGGCGGCGGCGAGCGTGCGCAGCACCGGCAGCACGAGGCGGTCGAGCGACTGCGACGCCGCGTACAGCCCGTGCAGCCGCGCGATCTCCAGCCCCAGCGCGTAGCGCCCGTCGTCCTGCCGGCGGATCAGCCGCGCATGTTCCAGCGAGGCCAGCAAGCGCAGCACCGTGCTCTTGTACAGCTGCGTGCGCTCGGCGAACTGCGCCAGCGACAGCGCCTCGTCGCCGGGCCGGAAGGCCGACAGCAGGCTCAGCGCGCGGTCGACCGCGGCGGCGCCGCCGGGGGCAGCGTTGAGGTCGGACACCGATTCGGTCTGGGCTTTGCGGGGCATGGCGTGGCTTGACAGTCGGCGGGCTTGCCGATTTAATTCTGTTTAACAGAATATAGTTCTGCAAGATAGAACAGTCAAGAAAGCACCCGATGACCTCCCCCGACGTTCTCATCAGCGAGGTCGGTCCGCGCGACGGCCTGCAGTCCGTGAAGGCCACCATGCCCACGGCCGACAAGCTGCGCTGGATCGACGCGCTGCATGCCGCCGGCCTGCGCGAGATCGAGGTCGCTTCCTTCGTGCCCGCGAAGCTGCTGCCGCAGATGGCCGACGCTGCCGAGGTGGTGCGCCACGCGGTCACGCTGCCCGGCCTCGTGGTGATGGCGCTGGTGCCCAACCGCAAGGGCGCGCAGGCCGCGCTCGAGGCGGGCGTGCACAAGCTCACGATGCCGGTGTCGGCCAGCGTCGCGCATTCGCTGGCCAACGTGCGCAAGACGCCGACCGAGATGGTCGAGGAGGTGCGTGCCATCGCCGAGCTGCGCGGCGCCCTCGCACCGCAGGTGAAGCTCGAAGCCGGCATCTCCACCGCCTTCGGCTGCACGCTGCAGGGCTTGGTGCCGGAAGACGACGTGATCCGCCTGGCGGTGCAGTGCGTCGAGGCCGGTGCGCAGGAGGTCGGTCTGTCGGACACCGTGGGCTACGCCAACCCCGCGCAGGTGCGCCGCCTCTTCAAGCGGCTGCGCGCCGAACTCGGCGTGCACGCGGGCGCGGCCCACATGCACAACACGCGCGGCCTGGGCATCGCCAATTGCCTGGCCGCGTGGGACGAGGGCGTGCGCACCTTCGACGCCTCGCTCGGCGGCCTCGGCGGCTGCCCGTATGCGCCGGGCGCGTCGGGCAATGCGGTCACCGAAGACCTCGTCTTCATGTTCGAGGCCATGGGCGTGCGCACCGGCATCGACATCGACAAACTCATCGCGGCGCGTGCGCCGCTCAAGGCCGGCCTGCCCGGCGAACCGGTCTACGGCATGACGCCCGAAGCCGGCCTGCCCAAGGGCTTTGTCCAGGAAACCCTCTCTCATGTCTGAAGCCAATCCCTTGCCCTACGCGGGCGTGCGCGTCGTCGAGTTCACCCACATGGTCATGGGCCCGACCTGCGGCCTGCTGCTGGCCGACCTGGGCGCCGAGGTCATCAAGGTCGAGCCCATCGAGGGTGACAACACGCGCCGCCTGCTGGGTTCGGGCGCGGGTTTCTTCCCGACCTTCAACCGCAACAAGAAGAGCATCGCGCTCGACCTGAAGAAGCCCGAAGGCGTGGAGGCCGCGCTGCGCCTCATCGCCACCGCCGACATCGTGAGCGAGAACTTCAAGCCCGGCACGATGAAGAAGCTGGGGCTCGACTACGACACGCTCAGCAAGTTCAACCCGCGCCTCATCTACGTGAGCCACAAGGGCTTCCTGCCCGGCCCGTACGACCACCGCACCGCGCTCGACGAGGTGGTGCAGATGATGGGCGGCCTGGCCTACATGACCGGCCGCGCGGGCGACCCGCTGCGTGCGGGCACCAGCGTGAACGACATCATGGGCGGCATGTTCGGCGCCATCGGCGCGATGGCCGCGCTGCGCCAGCGCGACCTCACGGGCAAGGGCTGCGAGGTGCAGTCGGCGCTGTTCGAGAACAACGTGTTCCTGGTCGCGCAGCACATGATGCAGTTCGCCGCCACGGGCAAGGCCGCCGACCCGATGCCCAGCCGCATCTCGGCCTGGGCCGTGTACGACGTGTTCACCGTGAAGGACGGCGAGCAGATCTTTCTTGCCGCCGTGAGCGACAAGCAGTGGGCCATCTTCTGCAAGGCCTTCGGCCTTGAGGAGATGCTGGCCGACCCGCGCCTGAAGACCAACAACGACCGCGTGCGCGCACGCGAGTGGATGATGCCGATCCTGCGCTCGCACCTCGCCAACCACAGCGCGGCCGAACTCAGTGCGGTGTTCGAGCAGAACGAACTGCCCTTCGCGCCCATCACCAAGCCGCAGGAGCTGTTCGACGACCCGCACCTGAACGCCACCGGCGGCCTCGCGCCCGTGCGCATGAACGACGGCCACATGGCCAAGGTGCCGCTCGCGCCGTTCACGCTGGGCGGCGAACGTCCCGGCATCCGCCTGCAGCCGCCGCACATCGGCGAGCACAGCGCGGCGCTGCTCAAAGAAGTGGGCTACAGCGACGGCGACATCGCCGCGCTGCGGGCGCAGGGCGTCACGGCTGGGGACTGATCTTCGGTGGCGGGCGATATAGTTCCCGCGCCATGGACCGCCTCAAGCAACTCGAATCCTTTGTCTCGGTCGCGACCCGCGGCAGCCTCACCGCGGCGGCCAAGGCGGAAGGCGTGGCGCCCGCGATCATGGGCCGTCGCATCGACGCGCTCGAAGAACGCCTGGGCGTCAAGCTGCTGGTGCGCACCACGCGCCGCATCGCGCTCACGCACGAAGGCAGCGCCTTTCTCGAAGACTGCCAGCGCCTCCTGACCGAGTTCGCGAACGCCGAGGCCAGCGTGAGCGCCGGCGGCGTGAAGGCCAGCGGCCACCTGCGCGTGACCGCGCCGGCCGGCTTCGGCCGCCGCCACGTCGCGCCGCTGGTGCCGCGCTTTCATGCGCTGCATCCCGAGGTGACGATCTCGCTGAACCTCAGCGACCGCGTGGTCGACGTCACCGGCGAGAGCTTCGACTGCGCCGTGCGCGTGGGCGACCTGCCCGACTCGTCGCTGGTGAGCGTGCGCCTGGCCGACAACCGCCGCCGCTGCGTCGCCACGCCCGAGTTCCTGCGCCGCCACGGCGCGCCCAAACACCCGGGCGAGCTGTCGCGCTTTGCCTGCCTCACGCTGTCGAGCGACGCCTCGCAGACGCGCGGCTGGGCCTTTCGCATTACCAGCGAGGAGGGCGTGCAGGAACTCATCCACCTGCGCCCCAGTGGCCCGCTCGATTGTTCCGATGGCCAGGTGCTGCACGACTGGTGCCTGGCGGGCCACGGCATCGCCTGGCGCAGCACCTGGGAGGTCGAGGCCGAGATCGACGCCGGCCTGCTCGTGCCCCTGCTCGACGACTTCGCCGCGCCGCCCAACGGCATCTATGCGGTGTTCACAGGCACCAAGCACCTGCCGCTGCGCGTGCGACTGTGGCTTGATTTCCTCAAAGCGCAGTACGGGCAGCCGGAATTCTGGGGCGGGCGGTCCTGAAATCGTGACCGGGCGGCACAATGCTTTTTGCATTTGCTTGCAACCCCGATGAAGAAAGTTTCCGATGACCCTCGAAGCCATCCTCGCCTACCTGCATCTGTTGGCCATCCTCACGATGGTTGTGTTCATTTCCAGTGAAGCCGCGCTGTGCCGCGTGCAATGGCTCAATGCCGCCGTGGTCGAGCGGCTGGCCAAGGTCGACATGGTCTACGGCATCGCCGCGATCGCCGTGCTGGCCACGGGCATCGCGCGCACCTGGTGGGGCGTGAAGGGCACGGCCTGGTACTGGACCAACCCGCTGCTGCACGTGAAGCTCACGCTGTTCATCATCGTGGGCGTGCTGTCGATCTTCCCGACGCTGACCTACTTCCGCTGGCGCAAGACGCTGCGCGCCACGGGCAAGCTGCCGGCGGAGGCCGACATCCTGAAGACGCGCAAGCTGGTGATGATCCAGGCGCACCTGATCGCACTGATCCCGCTGGTGGCGGTGTTCCTGGCGCGCGGCTTCGGCAAGTAATCAACACAAAAGACAAAAGAAAAGGCCCGCATGAGCGGGCCCTTCGGGAGTAACAAATGTCAGCGCCACACGGCGCCGCGCCGGATCAGGCCTTGGCCGCGTCGGCTTCGCACTTCTTCATGAAGCTGTTCTTGGCGGCACCGGCCAGGGCCTTGCCGTTCTTGTCGAGGGCCTTGGCGGCGCAGGCGGGTCCGGCGGCGGCCTTGGTGCACTTCTTCATGAAGCTGTTCTTGGCGGCGCCGGCCAGGGGCTTGCCGTTCTTGTCGATCGCCTTGGCATCGCAGCTGGCGCCACCGGCGGGTGCGGCCGCAGCGGCAGGGGCTGCCGCAGGTGCGGCGGCGGCAGCGGGGGCCACGACCGGGGCGGGTGCCTTGTCCTGCGCGTAGGCGCTGAACGACAGGCAGGCGCCGAGCGCGACGGTGGAGGCGACCAGGGAAAGGAGCTTCTTCATGGTGGATATGTCCTTGCAAGGTTGAGTTGTGACAGACGCCCCGCCTCGGGGCCGACCATCCTAACGGGCGACATCGCCCATCGG
Source organism: Variovorax sp. FW305-3-2-15-B-LB1 (assembly GCF_058787635.1). Taxonomy (NCBI): domain Bacteria; kingdom Pseudomonadati; phylum Pseudomonadota; class Betaproteobacteria; order Burkholderiales; family Comamonadaceae; genus Variovorax; species Variovorax sp. FW305-3-2-15-B-LB1. Next base: position 57,369 of record NZ_JBYSZY010000034.1, read on the forward strand.
ATGACGATCGTTAACTGGGTCCGGGTTTGCCCCCGGTAAAATTCACAGATGCTATTGGTCAAACAGGAGCTGCTCGCGGCGCTCGCGAACACGCTCGAAACCCTCTCTCCCGGCGCCGGCGCCAAAGCCGCGTTCGAGTCGCCCAAGGTGGCGGCGCACGGCGATTTCGCCAGCACCGCTGCCATGCAGCTCGCCAAGCCGCTGGGGCGCAAGCCCCGCGAACTGGCCGAGGAACTGAGCGCTGCGCTGCTCGCCACCCCTGCTTTCGGCCAATGGGTCGAGGCCATCGAGATCGCCGGCCCCGGCTTCCTCAACATCCGCCTGAAGGCTGCCGCCAAGCAGCAGATCGTGCGCGAGGTGCTGGCCGCCGGCGCAGGCTTCGGCCAGCAGCCCGCCACCGGCGAAAAGGTGCTGGTCGAGTTCGTCTCGGCCAACCCGACCGGTCCGCTGCACGTCGGCCACGGCCGCCAGGCCGCGCTGGGCGACGCCATCTGCAACCTGCAGGCCTCGCAGGGCCAGAGCGTGTGGCGCGAGTTCTATTACAACGACGCCGGCGTGCAGATCCAGACGCTGGCCAACAGCACGCAGCTGCGTGCCAAGGGCTTCAAGCCCGGCGACGCCGAGTGGCCCAGCGGCGAAAAGGCCCCGGCCTACAACGGCGACTACATCGCCGACATCGCCGAGGACTTCAAGGCGAAGAAGACCGTCAAGTCGGACGACCGCGAGTACACCGCCAGCGGCGACATCGACGACCTGGACAGCATCCGCGAATTCGCCGTGGCCTACCTGCGCCGCGAGCAGGACCTCGATCTGCAGGCTTTCCGCGTGCGCTTCGACAACTACTACCTCGAGTCCAGTCTCTACACCAGCGGCCGCGTCGAGGCGGCCGTGGCCAAGCTCGTGGCCGCCGGCAAGACCTATGAGCAGGACGGCGCGCTGTGGCTGAAGTCGACCGACTACGGCGACGACAAAGACCGCGTGATGAAGAAGAAGGACGGCACGTACACGTACTTCGTGCCCGACGTCGCGTACCACATCGCCAAGTGGGAGCGCGGTTTCCACAAGGTCGTGAACATCCAGGGCACCGACCACCACGGCACCATCGCGCGCGTGCGCGCCGGCCTGCAGGCCGCGGGCGAAGGCATTCCCGAGGGCTACCCCGACTACGTGCTGCACACCATGGTGCGCGTCGTGAAGGGCGGCGAAGAGGTCAAGATCAGCAAGCGCGCCGGCAGCTACGTCACGCTGCGCGACCTGATCGAGTGGACCAGCACCGATGCCGTGCGCTTCTTCCTGCTCAGCCGCAAGCCCGACACCGAATACACCTTCGACGTCGACCTGGCGGTCACCAAGAACAACGACAACCCCGTGTACTACGTGCAGTACGCCCACGCGCGCATCTGCTCGGTGCTCGCGGCCTGGGGCGGCGACGTGGCCGCGCTCAAGGCGGTCGACCTGTCGCCGCTGGACAGCCCGGCAGCCCAGGCGCTGATGCTGCTGCTGGCCAAGTACCCGGCCATGCTGACGGCGGCAGCGAAGGATTTCGCCCCGCACGACGTGACTTTCTACCTGCGCGAACTCGCGGCCAGCTACCACAGCTACTACGATGCCGAGCGCATCCTGGTGGACGACGAGCCGGTCAAGCTGGCGCGTCTCGCACTCGTCGCAGCGGCCGCGCAGGTGCTGCACAATGGCCTCGCGATCCTCGGCGTCAGTGCGCCGAGCAAGATGTGAATCACCCTCTGAACATGAAGAAGACAAGCAGACAACGCGGCAACATCGTCATCGGGCTGATCATCGGCCTGGTGCTCGGTCTGGGCGTCGCCCTGGGCATCGCGGTCTACGTCACCAAGGTGCCGATCCCGTTCGTCAACAAGACGCAACGCGGCGGTGCCGAGCAGGACGAAGCCGAAGCCCGCAAGAACCGCGACTGGGACCCGAACGCGCCGCTGGCCGGCAAGGCCGGCGCGCCCAAGCCCGCCGCCACGCCGCCGGCCGCCACGGCCACCGGCCCGGTGAACCCGATCACCGGCGCGCCCGCCACCGTGGCGCCCGGCACGCCGCCTGTCGCCACCGCGCCGGTCACCGCCCCGGCCCCCGTGGTGGTGGCGCCCAAGCCGGCGCGCCCCGCGCCGGTGCCGGCCGAAGCCAATGCCCTGCCGCCGTCGAACGATCCGCTGGGCGACCTGGCCCGGGCCCGCGCGGGCGGCAGCACGACCACCGCGTCCGCCGCGCCGAGCCACACGGCCGCCGCGCCGTCGTCGTCGGGTGCCGACCCCTTCATGTACTTCGTGCAGGCCGGCGCCTTCCGCACCACCGACGACGCCGAGGCGCAGCGCGCCAAGCTGTCGCTCATGGGTGTCGAGGCCAAGGTCACCGAGCGCGAGCAGGCCGGTCGCACGGTTTACCGCGTGCGCGCGGGCCCGTTCAACAAGAAGGACGACGCCGACCGGCTCAAGGAACGGCTCGACGGCGGCGGTCTCGAATCGGCGCTGGTGCGCGTGCAGCGCTGACCGACGCTTTTCCTGAACAGCCTTTAAGCTCTCGCCCGCGCGGCATTCGCCGCACTCGTTTGTCAATTCCAGCGCCTCGGTCGCGCCGCCCACGGGGAACTCCCGGCGGCGCGCCGGCTCTGTACTGCGGTACCCACAGGAGAACCTTTTCCATGAAACGTCGTGACTTTTCGCTGGCCGCCACTTCGATCGGGCTGCTTTCGCTGGCTGCCGTTCCGGCACACGCCCAGCGCGCCCCCAAGGCCGGCACCGATTTCCTCGTGCTCGACAAGCGCGTGCCCGTCGATGCACCCGCCGGCAAGGTCGAGGTGGTCGAGTTCTTCTCGTACAACTGCCCGCATTGCAACGACTTCGAGCCCTCGCTCGAAGCCTGGGTCAAGGCAGCCCCGAAGGAAGTGGCCTTCCGCCGCATCCCCGTGCCCTTCGTGGGCAACGACGTCGAAGCCAAGCAGCGCCTGTACTTCACGCTCGAAGCCATGGGCAAGCTGGACGAGTACCACCCGAAGGTCTTCGCCGCGATCCACGCGCAGCGCCAGAACCTGAACGGCGAAGCCAACATCCAGGCCTGGGCCGAGCGTGCCGGCCTCGACGGCGCCAAGTTCAAGGAAACCTTTGCGTCCTTCGGCGTGGCCAGCAAGGCCCGCCGTGCGGCGCAGCAGACCGAGGCCTACAAGGTCGCCGGCGTGCCGGCCCTGGCCGTGGCGGGCCGTTGGTATGTCGACGGCGAAACCGCCGGCAGCATGTCCAAGGTGCTGCAGGTCGCGACCTTCCTCATCGGCGAAGCCAAGAAGGGCTGACCGACCCGGCGACCTGCTTTCTTGGTCGAATGCAAGGCCCGCTTCGGCGGGCTTTTTCATTGGCGGCGGTGGGCAATTGCCATCCCACGCATACAATGTTTCAGAGCAAGTTTCGTGCCTTTATGACATTGCCCTCCATCCCCACATTCCCCACCCTTCGTCGCCTCGGCCGCCTGGCTTTCGGTGCGCTGTTGCTGGCCGGTGCCGCCTCGGGCGCTCTGGCCGAAACCGCCGACCGCACCAAGCCGATGAACATCGAGTCCGACTCGATGCGCTACGACGACCTGAAACAGACCAGCGTGTTCACCGGCAACGTGCTGGTCACGAAGGGCACGATCATCATCCGCGGCGCGCGGCTGGACGTGCGCCAGGACGCCGAGGGCTACCAGTACGGCGTGGTCACGGCGGCGCCCGGCAAGCTGGCCTATTACAAGCAGAAGCGCAACGCCGGCGACGAGTGGATCGAGGGCGAGTCGGAAGTCATCGAGTACGACAGCCGCGCCGACAACGTCAAGTTCATCCGCCGTGCCGTCATGCGCCGGCTGATCGGCGCCACGGCCAACGACGAGAGCAGCGGCGCGCTGATCGTCTACGACCAGAGCAACGACACCTACACCGTCAACGGTTCCCTCGTGCCGCCGAACGCCGGCGTCTCGGCGGGCGGCGGCGGCCGCGTCAAGGCCATCCTCACGCCGAAGGCCACGCCGGCCCCGGCGGCGCCCGGCTCCGCACCGGCAGCGGGTGGCAAGAAGCCCGCGGCCCCGGCACCCACTCCCGCGCCCGGCGCCGGGCTGCGCCCGAGCACCACGCTGGGCGGCACCGAAGGGGAAGGGCGCAAGTGATCGAAACCGCAGGAACCCAGACCGCCGACGGCATTCCGGGCAGCCGCCTCGTGGCGCGCGGCCTCAAGAAGAGCTACGGCAGCCGCACGGTCGTGAAAGACGTCTCGCTCGACGTGCAAAAGGGCGAGGTCGTCGGACTGCTCGGCCCCAACGGCGCGGGCAAGACCACCTCGTTCTACATGATCGTCGGGCTGGTGCGCGCCGACGCCGGCGAGATCACCATCGACGGCGAGCCCATCGCCCACATGCCCATCCACCGCCGCGCGCGCATGGGCCTGAGCTACCTGCCGCAGGAAGCCTCGATCTTCCGCAAGCTCACGGTCGAGGAAAACGTGCGCGCCGTGCTCGAGTTGCAGCGCGAGCCCGACGCCAACGGCCGCATGATGCCGCTGACCAAGCAGCACACCGAAGAGCGCCTGGCCGACCTGCTGGCCGACCTGCGCGTGGACCACCTGCGCGATTCGCCAGCGCTCGCGCTGTCGGGCGGCGAGCGCCGCCGCGTCGAGATCGCGCGCGCGCTGGCCACGCAGCCGCGCTTCATCCTGCTGGATGAGCCCTTCGCCGGCATCGACCCGATCGCGGTGATCGAGATCCAGCGGATCATCAGCTTCCTGAAAGAGCGCGGCATCGGCGTGCTCATCACCGACCACAACGTGCGTGAGACGCTGGGCATCTGCGATCACGCGTTCATCATCAGCGACGGGCACGTGCTGGCACAAGGCACACCCTCGGAGATCGTCGACAACGCCGAGGTACGCAGGGTGTACCTGGGCGAGCACTTCCGCATGTAAGGGCGGGGGCGGTTCCTATGAAGCAAGGGCTGTCCCTTCGCGTCTCGCAGCATCTGGCACTGACGCCACAGCTGCAGCAGTCCATTCGCCTGCTCCAGCTCTCCACGCTCGAACTGAGCCAGGAGGTGGAGCAGATGCTGGACGAGAACCCGTTCCTCGAACGCACCGCGGAAGAAGCGGCGCGCGAGGAGTTCGGGCTGGACACGGCCGACGCGCCGGTGCCGCGCGACGACGCGGGCGAGGGGGAGGCCGAGTTCACGCCCTCCGCCGCCAGCACGTCCTCCACGTCCAGCGACACCACCACCTCGACCCCCGACTCCGACGGCCCCGCCGCCGAGATCGCCGAGCGCGAGCCCGACTGGGAAGGCGACGGCACCGTCGACATGGCGCCCGACGACAGCGAGTGGGGCAGCGACGCACCCGCGCGCCAGAACAACCTGGGCGACGACGAGCGTGCCGACGCCACCGAGCTCGCGCGCAGCCAGGAGTCGCTGCAGTCGTTCCTGCACCGCCAGGCGCTGAGCCTGCGCCTGAACGAAAACGACTGTGCCGCGCTGCGCTTCCTGATCGAATCGCTCAACGACGACGGCTACCTCGAAGACTCGCTGCCCGCGCTGGCCTCGGGCCTGGCGGGCGACGACAACGACCAGTTCGACGACCTGGTGCACCACTTCCAGGTGGCGCTGGGCCTGCTGCAGAGCCTGGAGCCGGTCGGCGTCGGCGCGCGCGACCTCGGCGAATGCCTGAGCATCCAGCTCAAGGCGCTCGCCAGCGAAGACGAGACCGAGGCCGAAGCGCTCATCCGCAAGACCGCCATCGCGATCTGCAAGCAGCCGATGGAGCTGCTCGCGCGGCGCGACTTCAAGCGCCTGGCCACGCTCACGCGAACCAACGAAGACCTGGTGCGCTCGGCGCTGCAGGTCATTGCGCGGCTCGAACCCAAGCCGGGACGCCGCTTTGTCGACGTCGAGCGCAACATCGTCATCCCCGACGTGATCGTCACCAAGACCGGGCGCGGCACCAATGTGAAGTTCCGCGTCATGCTCAATCCCGAGGTCATGCCGCGCCTGCGCGTGCACGACATCTACGCCGGCGCGCTCAAGTCGCACAAGGGCGAGGGCAGCCAGGCGCTGTCGCAGCGGTTGCAGGAGGCGCGCTGGTTCATCAAGAACATCCAGCAGCGCTTCGACACCATCCTGCGCGTGAGCAACGCCATCGTCGAGCGCCAGAAGAGCTACTTCGTGCACGGCGAGCTGGCCATGCGCCCGCTGGTGCTGCGCGAGATCGCCGACGAGCTGGGCCTGCACGAGTCGACCATCTCGCGCGTGACCACCGCCAAGTACATGGCCACGCCCTTCGGCACGGTCGAGCTCAAGTACTTCTTCGGCTCGGCGCTGGGCACCGAGACCGGCGGCAACGCGTCGAGCACCGCGGTGCGCGCGCTGATCAAGCAGTTCGTGAGTTCCGAGAGCATCAAGAAGCCGCTGTCCGACAGCCAGATCTCCGAGATGCTGAAAGAGCAGGGCATCGAGTGCGCGCGCCGCACCGTGGCCAAGTACCGCGAAGCCTTGCGCATCGCACCGGCCAACCTGCGCAAAGCCCTGTAGAAAGCTCACGATGACCCGTCGCCTGCTGTCGCGCTGGGGGCATTGGGTCTTCGCCCTCGTGGCTGCATCGCTGTTCGCCGGCTGTGCCACCTTGCCCGACGAGGCACCGCGCCCGCCCACCAAGGCCATCGCCGTCTCGGCCGACACCGCGCTCGGCAAGATCGCGCTGGCTTCGCAGCCCGACCCCGACCTCAGCGGCTTTCGCCTGATGCCCGGCGGCGACTTCGCCTTCGACACGCGGCTGCAACTGGCGCGCCGCGCGCAGCGCACACTCGACGTGCAGTACTACCAGATCGAGAACGACGAGACCGGCCGCTACCTGCTGCGCACCCTGCGCGATGCGGCCCAGCGCGGCGTGCGCGTGCGCCTCTTGATGGACGACCTGTACACGTCCGGCGAAGACGAGTTGCTGCTCGGCCTGGCCGCCACGCCGAACGTGGAGCTGCGCCTGTTCAACCCGTTCCCGGCCGGGCGCGGCAGCCTGCTCAAGCGCTTCACCGCGTCGCTGTTCGACTTCAGCCGCGTCAACCGCCGCATGCACAACAAGCTCTTCATCGCCGACGGCGCGATGGCGGTGGCGGGCGGGCGCAACATCGGCAACCAGTACTTCCGCCGCACCACCGGCCCGAACTTCATCGACCTCGACACCTTCGTCACGGGCGCGCTGATCCCGCGCCTGGGCGTGCTGTTCGACCAGTACTGGAACAGCCCGCACGTGCGCCCGATCGGCGCGGTCGTGCACACCGACCTGCCGCGCGAAGAACTGCAGCGCCGCTTCGACGCCGCCACCGGCCCCGACACCACGCCGCCGCCGCCCAGGCCCGCGCCCAACGACCTGCTCGGCTACAGCCCCGTGGCCGACGACCTCGACGCCGGCAAGCTCGGCCTGATCTGGACCACCGCCGAGGCCTACGCCGATTCGCCCGACCGCGTGATCGGCAAGACCGCGTCGTACGGCGGCGTGCCGTTGCTCGACGTGGACAGCGTGCGCTACAACGTGGTCGAGCAGATGCGCCGCGCGCGCAGCGAGGTGACGCTGGTCTCGCCCTACCTGATCCCGGGCGCGTCAGGGCTGGAGGTGATGCGCGAGATCCGCGGGCGCAACGTGAAGATCAGCGTGGTCACCAACTCGCTCGCCGCCACCGACGAGCCGCTGGTCCACACCGCCTACCGCCGCTACCGCGCGGACATGCTCGCGCTGGGCGCCGAGTTGCACGAGCTGAGTTCCGCGCGCACGCGGCGCAGCGTGCGCCTCGGCCTCTTTGGCACGTCGGTGGGGCGGCTGCACGCCAAGTCGGCGGTGATCGACCAGCGCATCCTCTTCGTCGGTTCGATGAATTTCGATCCGCGCTCCGAGATCCACAACACCGAGATCGGCCTGTTCATCCGCAGCCCCGAGATGGCGCAGCAGACCTTGAAGCTGCTCGACGTGCTCAAGCAGCAGGGCGCCTACCGGCTGCGCTTTGCCGAGGGCGGCGATGCAGCGGCAGGCGGCTCGCGGCGCATCGAGTGGGTCAGCGAGGAAGGTGGCAAGACCACCGTACTGCACGAAGAGCCCGACTCGGGCTTCTGGGACCGCACCATGCTCGAGCTGCTGTCGCCGCTCACGCCCGAGAGCCTGCTCTAGCGCCTCAGGTGCCGCGCACCGCCGACCACACGAGCCGCAGGCCCAGCAGGCCCATCACGCCGCCGGCCGCGCGGTCGATCCAGGTCTTGTAGCGCAGGTAGGCCGCGCGCGGCGCGGCCGAGGACAGCGCCAGCGCGACGATCGCGTACCAGCCCGTCTCGATGCAGAAGATCACGGCCGGCACCGCGAGCGCCAGCACCAGCGGGACCTCGCGCGGCAGGAAGGCCGCGAAGATGCTCGCGTACACCACCGCCGTCTTCGGGTTGCTGACCTGCGTGGCCAGGCCGAGCAGGAAGGTGCGTCCGCTGCGGCCCTGGCTGCGGGGCGAGGCGTCCGTGTCGGGCGTGATCGCGAGCGGCTGCCGCGCGCCGCGCCAGATGCGAAAGCCCAGGTAGATCAGGTAGGCGCCGCCGAAGGCCTTGATCGCGAGGTACAGCGCCGGCACCGCGAGGAACGCTGCCTGCAGCCCGGCCAGCGCCGCGATGGAGAACGCCAGCCCGCCGGCGCCCATGCCCAGGGCCGCCGCCAGCCCGTCGCTGCGTGAGGCCACGGCCGTGCGCGCCACCATCACGAAGCTCGGGCCCGGGCTCATCGCGCCCACGGCCATGGCGCCGGCGATGCCGAGCAGGGACAGGAGGTGGGCGTCGGTCATGGGGTGGCTCCGGTGGGGGATGGGTTCATTGCACGTTCACGGCTTCGACCTGCACCAGCAGCTTCACCTTGTTCTCGAAGCCGAAGTTCAGGCCCCAGGTGATGCCCCAGTCGCTGCGCTGCACGGTGGCCTCGAAGTCGCCGCCGCAGACCTGGCGGTTGATCAGTGGGTTCAGGTAGCAGTTGAAGCGCACGGCCTTCAGCGTCACCGGTTTGGTCTGGCCCATGAGCGTGAGCGTGCCGGGCACGTCGGTCACCTTGTCGCCGCTGAAGTCGATGCGCTCGGCCACGAAGCGGCCGGTGGGGAATTCGGCCACGTTGAAGAAGTCCTTGCTCTGCACGTGGCGGTTGAGCAGGTCGACGCCGGTGTTGATGGAGCTGATGTCCATCGTGATGTCGACCTTGCCGCTGGCGCCGGTGCCGTCGATCTGCACCGAGCCGTCCTTGGTGCTGAAGCGGCCGCGGTTGGTGGTGGTGCCGTAGTGGCCCATCTCGTACATGACGAAGGTGTGGGTCGGGTCGATCACATAGCTCGCATTTTTGACCGGCCCGCCCGCGGGCTTGGCGGCCAGCGGCGGCGCGGTGTATTCCTGGGCCGTTGCGGCCAGCGGCAGGGCCGCGCCCGCACACAGGACCGCGGCGAAGAAGAGCTTGTTCATGGCAAGGGAAGAAGGATGCATGGGAAATGAAATCGTCGTCACAGCGGCCCGAGGCCCGCGAGCGTCAGCTTGAAGCGCACCTGCACCTCGTTGCCGACCACCGAGGTGTCGGTCCATTCGCCGTCGCCCACCTTGTAGTCGAGCCGCTGGATCGTGAGCGTGCCCGTGGCGACCGAATACGCGCCGCCCGACGACACGATGCTCACGGGCACTGTCACGTACTTGCTGACGCCCTTGATGGTGAGCTTGCCGGCCATCTCGAAGCGGCCCTCTCCCAGCGCCTTGATGGCGCTCGAGCGGAAGCTGGCCTGCGGGAAATGCGCGGTGTCGAACCAGGTCGGCTTGGGCAGCTCGGCATCGCTCATGGGCACGCCGAAGCCGGCGCTGGCGGTGTCGATCTGCAGCACGACCGAGCCGCCCTCGGGCTTCTTCGGGTCGAAGGCGACCTGCGCGTCGAAGCGCTTGAAGCTGCCTTCCACTGGCACGCCCATCTGCTTGCTGACGAAGGCGATCTGGCTCTTCTCGGGCACCAGCTTCGCGGTGGTGGCCGGCAGGGGCTCGGCCGCGGCGTGCAGCGCGAGGCCGAAGAGGGCGGCGGCGCCCCACAAAAGACGGGTCGTCATCCGGCGGATTCCTTGCGTGGCGCGGGCCACATGCGTTGCAACAGACCGTCGTGGTCGATCCAGTGGTGCTTGAGCGCCGCCGCCACGTGCAGCAGCGTGACGCCGGCCAGCAGAAAGGCGCTGCGCTGGTGCAGCGGCTTGAGCACGGCCTCGGCGAAGTCCTTGTCGACCGCCACCAGGTCGGGCAGCGGCAGCAGGCCGAACCACACGACCGGCACGCCCATGCCCGAGCTGTAGGCCCAGCCGAACAGCGGGACCGCGAAGAACAGCAGGTACATCAGCGCATGGCTGATGCGGTGGGCGGCCCGCTGCCAGGTCGGCATGGCCGCCAGCACCCGCGCCGACAGCGGCGGCGGGCGGTGCGTGAGGCGCCACAGCAGCCGCAGCGCCGACAGCAGGAGGATGGTGATGCCGGCCCACTTGTGCCAGCTGTAGAGCTTCAGACGCTGCGGCGAGAAGGGCAGGCCCGTCATGTAGAGCCCGACGCCGAGCGAGCCGACGATCATCGCCGCGAGCAGCCAGTGCAGGGCCATCGCGACCCGCCCGTAGCGGGGCTCGCGCAGGGCGGCGGCGCCAACGGCAGGGGCGGGAAGGGGTTCGACGGGCATCGGGGCAGGGGCGGCGGCGGCCTGTGCGCGGAGCATAGCTCGGAAGCGATGACACCGCAGCGGGGCCGGCCCGCGCCGGAAGGCACCGCGCGCTACGTCGACGACGGCGGTTGTTGTTGCTGTTGCTGGGCCCGCAGCAGCACGCGCCGCAGCGCGTCCGGCTGCACCGGCTTGCGCAGCGCATGCCAGCCGCGCGCGGCGGCCAGCTGCTGCGTGGCTTCGGTGATGTCGGCCGAGATCAGCGCGATCGTCAGCGCGGGCTTGCGCTGCGCCAACCGCTCGGCCAGCGCGATGCCGTTGAACGCGCCGGGCAGGCGGATGTCGCACAGCGCCGCGTCGAGCGCGTCCAGGTCGGCCAGCGCGAGCGCCTCGGCGGCGCTGGCGTAGATGCGCGGCGCCACGTGCCAGTGCCGCAGCAGCGCCGAGAGGCTGTCTGCCACCACGATGTTGTCTTCGACCACCAGCACGGCGAGCCCCGGGCGCAGCACGGCGTCGGCATCGGGCTCGTCCAGCGCCACGGAGGGCGCGGGCGCCGGCACGGCCGCCGCACCGGGGCGGGCCGCCGGCAGCTCGAAGCTGAAGACCGAGCCCTTGCCCGGCGCCGAGCGCAGCGCGACCTCGATGCCCAGCTGCCCCGCCAGCCGCCGCACGATCGCCAGCCCCAGGCCGTGGCCGTGCTGCAGGTTGCGCTCCACGTTGCCGACCTGCTCGAAGTCGTCGAACACGCGGGTCTGCGACTCGGCGGCGATGCCGATGCCGCTGTCGCGCACCTCGACGCGCCACGCGCGCCCGGTGTCGGTGCCGGGCCGGCGGCGCGCCCGCACGGCCAGCAGCACGCGCCCGCGCGGCGTGAACTTGAGGGCGTTGTCCAGCAGGTTGGAGAGCACGCGGCGCAGCGCCACCGCGTCGGTCCAGGCCACCGCTTCGGCCGGGCAGCGCACCGCGACGCGGCCCTCGCCGGCCTGGCGCGCCAGCTCGTTCAGCAGCGGCGCCAGCGCCACTGCCGCCGGGCGCAGCGGATCGACCGCGGCCTCGATGCGGCCGATTTCGAGCAGCTGGTTGGTCAGGCCCTCGAGCGCCTGCTGCGCGCGCGAGAGCGAGGCCACCGTGTGCTGCACGGCCGCGCTGTCGGTGCCGTGCTGCAGCTGCTGGCGCAGCACCTCGGCCTGCAGCCCGATGGCCATCACCGGCTGGCGCAGGTCGTGGTTGGCCGCCGAGAAGAAGCGCAGCCGCTCGGCCTGGGCCTGCTCGGAGGCGCGCAGGCCGGCCAGCGCCTGTTCGCGCAGCGTGCGCTCGTTCAGGCGCAGGCCGATGTTCTCCTCGAGCTGGCGCGAATGGTCGGCCACCAGCTTCCACATCATCGCGGTCAGGCCGATGCCGATCACCGCGACCGCCATCATCACCGGCGCCCCGAGCCACAGGCCCGTGACGATCACCGGCGCCAGCAGCAGCGTGATCGCCAGCTGCGTGGCCGGCGTGTAGAACGACACCGAGAACGCCGACGACAGCGTCATGCCCATGAGGATCAGGCCCAGCAGCAGTTGCAGGTCGGGCCGCTCGGGGTTGAACAGCAGCACGCCCGCCAGGCCGTGCGCCAGCTCCCAGATGGCCGTGCGCAGCGTGTGCTGGCGCTGCGCGGTGCGCAGGGTGGCGGGGGTGAAGGGCTCTGGCAGGCGCTGCGCAAAGAAGCCGCGCATCACCGTGACCCCGGTGACCAGCGCCAGCCACACCAGCGCGCGCACCGGCGAGAACTGCCAGGCGAAGAGCGCCGCCACGCCGCAGTTGAGCAGGTACTGCACCAGCAGCACCGGCCCGAGCGGGCGAATCGACAACCGCAGCACTTCGCACTGGATCGCGAAGCGGTGGTCGCTGTCGCGGGCGTCTGCCGGGGGGGCCGCGGAGGCGGGGGTGGGCGTCATGGGC
>NZ_JBYSZY010000035.1:0-66720 GCF_058787635.1 Variovorax sp. FW305-3-2-15-B-LB1
CGGCGGGTGGCGGCGGTGGTGGTGGCGGCGGCGCGACCTCGCGCATCCTGAGCCCCCGCGGCAGCGTGATCGCCGAATCGCGGACCAACCAGCTGTTCGTGTCCGACATTCCCTCGCGCCTGGCCCAGGTCACCGACCTGATCCAGAAGCTGGACATTCCCGTCCGCCAAGTGCTGATCGAAGCGCGCATCGTGGAAGCCTCGGACACCTTCGGCAAGTCGCTTGGCGTGCGGATGGGCGGCGGTATCTCCCGCGAACGCGTCGCGTCGGCCAACGGCAATCCGGCCTACGGCACCTTCGGCGTCATGCCTGCCACCACCAACGCCGGCGGCGTCGGCGGCGCAGCAGCCACCTGGACCAACTCCAACTTCATCAACCTGCCCGCCGGCGACGCCGGCGGCACCGGCAACGCCGCAGGCACCTTCGCGATCTCGCTGTTCAACTCGAGCTTGTCGCGCATGCTGAACCTCGAGATTTCCGCCCTCGAAGCCGATGGCAAGGGCAAGCTGGTCTCCAGCCCCCGCGTCATCACGGCCGACCAGACCAAGGCGCTGATCGAGCAGGGCGAGGAAATCCCCTACCAGCAGGCCACCTCCAGCGGCGCGACCTCGATCTCGTTCCGCAAGGCGGTGCTCAAGCTCGAAGTCACGCCGCAGATCACGCCCGAGGGCAACATCATCCTCACGCTGGACGTGAGCAAGGATGCCCGCGGCGTCAACACCTCGGCGGGCCCGGCCATCAACACCAAGCACGTGCAGACCGAGGTGCTGGTCGAGAACGGCGGCACGGTCGTCATCGGTGGTATCTTCGAGCTCACCGAAACCAATGACGAATCGCGCGTGCCGGTGCTGGGTGAAATCCCCTACATGGGGGCATTGTTCCGCAAGCGCGAACGCGTTGCCAACAAGACCGAAATGCTCGTCTTTATCACCCCGAAGATGATTACCGACCGCAACGCCGCGCGCTGACGCGCGGGCGTAGCAGCCACCGCGTGGCGGTCGCACTTGTCGGGTTGCCCGGCGCCGGAAAGTCCGCAGTGGGCCGGCGCCTGGGCGCTCGGCTGAACACCCCCTTCATCGACACCGATCACGTGATCGAGCAGCGCATCGGCTGCACGATCCGTGATTTCTTCGATCGCGAGGGCGAAGCCGCCTTCCGCGACATCGAGCAGGCGGTCATCGCCGACCTGGCCGCCCATCCCCACGGCGTGCTGGCGACCGGCGGTGGCGCCGTGCTGCGCGAGGCCAACCGCCAGCAGTTGCGCGACCATTTCCACGTCATCTACCTGCGCTCCTCGCCCGAAGACCTGTTCCGGCGCCTGCGCCACGACGTCAAGCGCCCGCTGTTGCAGGTGGCCGATCCGCTGGGCCGGCTGCGCGAACTGCACGATGCGCGCGACCCGTTCTACCGGGAAACCGCCCACGACGTGGTCGACACCGGCCGGCCGTCGATTGCGGTGCTGGTCAACCTCATCGTGATGCAGCTCGAACTGGCCGGGGTGGTCGAACCCGGCGCCCATCCGGAAGAGCCCTCGGACTGACCCCGGCAGGCCCGAGCGCCTAAACTCGCGGCCATGTCCTTGCCTGTTTCGCCCGCACTTTCCGCCCCGCCAAAGCCCGAATGCGTCGAGATCCAGCTCGGCGAGCGCAGCTACCCGATCCTGATCGGCGGTGGCCTGCTGGAAGACCCCGCCAGCTTCGGTGTCGTTCCCGCAGCCGCCAGCGCGCTGATCGTCAGCAACACCACCGTGGCGCCGCTCTACGCGCAGGCCTTGCGGACCGTGCTGGCCAAACGCTTTCGCACGGTCCACCTGCTCGAACTGCCCGACGGTGAGGCATACAAGAACCTCGAGACGCTCAACCTGATCTTCGACGCCCTCCTGGGCCACGGCAGCGACCGCAAGACGGTGCTGTTCGCGCTCGGCGGCGGGGTGGTGGGCGACATGACGGGCTTCGCCGCCGCCAGCTACATGCGCGGCGTGCCTTTCGTGCAGGTGCCGACCACGCTGCTGGCGCAGGTCGATTCCTCGGTGGGTGGCAAGACGGCCATCAACCACCCGCTGGGCAAGAACATGATCGGCGCGTTCTACCAGCCGCAGCTCGTGCTGTGCGACCTGGACACGCTGCAGACGCTGCCCCCGCGCGAACTGAGTGCCGGCCTGGCCGAAGTCATCAAGTACGGCCCGATCTACGACATGGCTTTCTTCGACTGGATCGAGTCGAACATCGAAGCGCTGGTGGCGCGCGACCCGGCCGCGCTGGCCCATGCCGTGAAGCGCAGCTGCGAGATCAAGGCGCTGGTGGTCGGCCAGGACGAGCGCGAGACCGGCCTGCGCGCCATCCTCAATTTCGGCCACACCTTCGGCCATGCCATCGAGTCGGGCCTGGGCTACGGCGAATGGCTGCATGGCGAGGCTGTCGGCTGCGGCATGGTCATGGCGGCGCAGCTGTCGCAGCGGCTCGGCGGCGTCGACGCGGCCTTTGTCGAGCGGCTGACTCGCCTGATCGAGCGGGCCGGCCTGCCCACCGTGGGACCGGCGCTGGGGGCCGAGCGCTACCTGGAGCTGATGCGCGTCGACAAGAAATCGGAAGCCGGCGAGATTCGCTTCGTGGTGATCGACCGACCCGGCTCCGCCGTCGTGCGCAGCGCGCCCGACGCGATGGTGCGCGACGTGCTCGCGCAGTGCTGCGCGGCATGAGCCTTGCGGCGTACGCCTGCCACCCCGCGCGCTCGCGCGGACGGCGCCACGCGGAGCCGCCCGCGCCCACGCGCGACGCCTTCCAGCGCGACCGTGACCGCATCGTCCACTCCACCGCCTTCCGACGGCTGGTCTACAAGACCCAGGTGTTCCTGAACCACGAAGGCGACCTGTTCCGCACGCGGCTCACGCATTCGCTCGAAGTCGCGCAGCTGGGCCGCTCCATCGCACGCGCCCTGCGGCTCAACGAAGACCTGGTCGAGGCGATCGCGCTGGCCCATGACCTGGGCCACACGCCCTTCGGCCACGCGGGCCAGGACGCGCTCAACGCCTGCATGGCCGAACACGGTGGCTTCGAGCACAACCTGCAGAGCCTGCGCGTGGTCGATGCGCTGGAGCACCGCTACCCGCAGTACGACGGCCTGAACCTCAGCTTCGAGACCCGCGAAGGCATCCTCAAGCATTGCTCGCGCGCCAACGCCGAACGCATCGAGGCGGCCGAGCCGCAGGGCGTGGCCCGCCGCTTTCTCGACCGCACGCAGCCCGGGCTGGAGGCGCAGCTGTGCAACCTGGCCGACGCCATCGCCTACAACGCGCACGACATCGACGACGGCGTGCGCTCGGGCCTGATCAGCGTCGAGCAGCTGGCCGATGTGGAACTGTTCGAACGCTACCGCCGCGAAGCGCTGGCCGAGCATCCGCACCTGCAGGGCCAGGGCCGGCGCGTGCTCTATGAAACCATCCGCCGCATGCTCAGCGCGCAGGTCTACGACGTGATCGACACGACGCGCGCGGCCATCGAGGCGCTGGCGCCCACCGATGCCGACGCCGTGCGCCAGGCGCCACCGCTGGTGGCCTTCAGCGGCGTCATGCAGGCGCAGTCGGAGGCGCTCAAGCAGTTCCTGTTCCGCAACCTCTACCGCCATCCGCAGGTCACGCAGACCACCGACCAGGCGAGCGAGGTCGTGCGCGGGCTGTTCGACGCCTACCTGGCGCGCGGCACCGAAATGCCCGCGTCGTACGCCGAGCGCCGCGACCGGCACCGGGCCGTGGCCGACTACATCGCCGGCATGACCGACCGCTTCGCCATGCGCGAGCACGAGCGGCTGACTGGCCGGCGGGGCATCGCATGACGGCGGCCGTGCGCTCGAACAGCGCGTCGGCCCGCGTGCCGGCCGCGGCCTTCGCCGTCGTGCTGGGCGGCGTCAGTGCCGCGCTGCACCTGGGCAAGCTGCCGCCCGCCGTGCCGGCGCTGCAGGCGTCGCTGGGCATCGATCTGGTCGAGGCGGGTTTCCTGCTCTCGCTGGTCCAGGTCGCGAGCATGACGCTCGGGCTGCTGGCCGGGCTTGCGGCCGATTCCATCGGTCTGCGGCGCAGCATGCTCGTCGGGCTGGCGGTGCTGACGACGGCCAGCCTGCTCGGGGGCGCCGTCGGTGCCGGTCTGCTGGGCGGGTCTCACGCGGTGCTGTGGCTGTTCGTGCTGCGTGCGGCCGAAGGCATCGGCTTCCTGATGGCGGTGATGCCCGGCCCGGGTCTCATCCGCGCACTGACACCGGCGGGCGCCGACAAGGCCGCGCTGGGCCTGTGGGGTGCCTATATGCCGTTGGGCGTGGCGCTGGCGCTGCTGGTCGGGCCGGCCCTGATCGGTTGGGGCGGCTGGGCCGACTGGTGGTGGACGCTGTCGCTGGTGTCGGCGGGTGCGGCACTCTGGGTGTGGTTGGCGGTGCCGCGCGATCGGGCCCGCGTGGCCGGTGCAAGCCCGCAGCCCGCGTCGGCCGGTTGGGCGTCGCGGCTGCGCGAGACGGTCGGCGCGCGCGCGCCGTGGCTGGTCGCGTTGACCTTCGCCGTGTACTCGTCGCAGTGGATGGCCGTGATCGGTTTTCTTCCCGCCATCTATGCCGACGCGAAGGTGCCCGCCGCCTGGAGCGCGGTGCTGACCGCGTTGGCCGCGGCGATGAACATCGTCGGCAACCTCATGGGCGGCCGTTGGCTGCAGCGCGGCGTGGCGCCCGAGCGCCTGCTGCAATGGGGTTTCCTGACCATGGCACTGGGCGGCGTCGCCGCCTTCGCGCAGGTGGGGCAGGGCGCCGGCGCCGAGGCGCTGGGCCTGCCGCCCGCGCTGCGCTATGCCGCGATCTGCGCCTTTTCGCTCGGCGGCGGCATGGTGCCGGCGACGCTGTTCCTGCTGGGCGTGCGGCTGGCGCCGGGGCCGAGCACCGTCTCGACCACCGTCGGCCTGATGCAGCAGGCGTCGTCGCTCGGCCAGTTCCTGGCGCCGCCGGCGGTGGCCTGGCTGGCGCACCGCGTCGGTGGCTGGCATTGGACCTGGACCGCCACGCTGGCCTGTTCGCTCGCCGGCATGGCGGTCGCCGCGCGCCTCGGGCGCATCCGCCGACTGACGGAGGCCACGGCATGAGCGACCCGACGGTCATCGACGCCGCGCAGGCCGAAGCCGACACCCGGCGCTGGCTCGAGCGCGCCGTGATCGGCCTCAACCTGTGCCCCTTCGCCAAGGCGGTGCATGTGAAGGGCCAGATCCACTACCTCACCTACCTCGACACCCACGAAGGCCGCCTGATCGATGCACTGGTGGCCGAAGCCCGCGCGCTCGTGGCGCTCGATGCCGAGGTGCGCGACACCACCTTGCTGATCGTCCCCCACGCGTTGGCGGACTTTCTCGACTTCAACGATTTCACCGAGCGCGCCGAGCGCAAGCTCGCCCGCGCGGGCTTCGACGGCGTGCTTCAGCTCGCCAGCTTCCATCCGCATTTCCAGTTCGCCGGCACCGAGGCCGACGACATCACCAACGCCACCAACCGCGCGCCATACCCCACGCTGCACCTGCTGCGCGAAGACAGCGTGGACCGCGCGGTCGAGGCCTTTCCCGAGGCCGAGGCGATCTTCGAGCGCAACATCGAGACGCTCGAAGCCCTGGGCCCGGCCGGCTGGACCGCGCTCGATGTCGGCCCGGGAAGCGCCACGCCATGAACAACAAGAACACCATGTCCCGTCCCGCGAAAGCCCACCCCACCAACAAGGCTGCGAAGGCCGAGGCCGAGCTGGCCGAAGTCCTGCGGCCGGGCCAGTCCGTTGAGCTGCTCAAGGAGCTGCACATCCTCACGCGCGAAGGCCGGCTCAACCAGGATTCGCGGCGCAAGCTCAAGCAGGTCTATCACCTGTTCCAGTTCATCGAGCAACTGCTGCGCGAGTTGCCCGGCGAGGGTGCCGAGGCGACGCTGGCCGACCACGGGGCGGGCAAGTCGTACCTCGGCTTCATCATCTACGACCTGTTCTTCCGCGCGCGGCAGGGCGGCCATGTCTACGGCATCGAGGCGCGCAGCGAGCTGGTCGAGCGCTCCCGCGCGCTGGCGCAGCAGCTGGGCTTCGGGCGCATGTCGTTCCTGAACCTCACCGTGGCCGAGTCGGCGCAGGCCAGCGAGCTGCCGGCGCAGATCGACGTGGTCACCGCGCTGCACGCCTGCGACACCGCCACCGACGACGCCATCGCCTTCGGCCTGGCCAAGAAGGCGCGCTGCATGGTGCTCGTGCCCTGCTGCCAGGCCGAAGTGGCGGCCTGCCTGCGCGAGACCAAGGCACTGGCCCTGTCGCGCACGCCGCTGGCCGAGCTGTGGCGCCATCCGCTGCACACGCGCGAGATCGGCAGCCAGCTCACCAACGTGCTGCGCTGCCTGTACCTGGAAGCCAACGGCTACAGCGTGACGGTCACCGAGCTGGTCGGCTGGGAGCACAGCATGAAGAACGAGCTGATCCTGGCGCGCTACACCGGCCAGCGCAAGGCGAGTGCGGCGACGCGGCTGCGCGAGCTGCTGGCGCAGTTCGGGCTCGACACGCTGGGCGACACGCGCTTCCGCCTCGCCGATTAAGTACCCGGACGGCGTCGTCCATCGTCCCCATGGCCCGTCTCCCCCGTCTCACGCTGGCCGGCATGCCGCACCACGTGATCCAGCGCGGCAACAACCGCCAGCCGATCTTCGTGGACCGCGCCGACCACGAGAAGCTGCTCGGCCTGCTGGCCGAGAACGCCGTGCGCTTCGGCATCGCGCTGCATGCCTACGTGCTGATGGACAACCACTTCCACCTGCTGGCCACGCCCGACAGCGCCACGGGCCTGCCGCAGTTCATGCAGTCGGTCGGGCGCAGCTACGTGCGCTACTTCAACGACCGCCATGGCCGTAGCGGCACCTTGTGGGAAGGACGCTACAGATCGACCCTGATCCAGACCGAGCGCTACCTGCTGACCTGCATGGCCTACATCGACCTGAATCCGGTGCGCGCCGGCATGGTCGCCGAGGCGCGCGACTTCCCCTGGTCCAGTCACGGCCACTACGCAGGCCTGCGGCAAGACAGGCTGTTGACCCCGCATCCGCTGTACTGGGAGCTCGGCAACACGCCCTTTGCGCGGGAGGCGGCGTATGCCGAACTGGTGCGTGGCGGGGTCCGCGCGGCCGATCAGCAGGCCCTGACCGAGGCCACCTTGCGCGGCTGGGCAGCCGGCGACGACGGTTTTCTGGACAGCCTGCAGAAGGCCACCGAGCGCCGCGTGATCAAGGCCAAGGCCGGCCGGCCGCCTGCGCCCGCCAAAGATACGGACTGAAAGCGGCCGAAAGCCGCGCCCTTGTTGGGCATCGTGCTGCTGTTTTTAATATGTCCCCAATTTAATTCTGACAAGAAAACTCAAGATTTAATAGGAATCCGACCCCTATTAAAGTGTTTGGCATTCTTTGTGCATCGCAATATGCTCCCTTTCCCTGCGAAAACTGAAGGAGCGCGCCATGACGACGGCTGCCGAGATTCAACACCTCCAAGAACACGGTCTGTATTCCGGTGCCGATGAGCACGATGCCTGCGGCGTCGGCTTCGTCGCCCATATCAAGGGCGAGAAGAGCCATGCCATCGTGTTGCAGGGCCTGAAGATCCTCGAGAACCTCGACCACCGCGGCGCCGTCGGCGCCGACAAGCTGATGGGCGACGGCGCCGGCATCCTGATCCAACTGCCCGACCTGCTGTACCGCGAAGAAATGGCCAAGCAGGGCGTCACGCTGCCCCCGCCCGGCGAATACGGCGTCGGCATGATCTTCCTGCCGAAGGAACACGCCTCGCGCGAAGCCTGCGAACAAGAGATGGAACGCGCCATCAAGGCCGAAGGCCAGGTGCTGCTGGGCTGGCGCGACGTGCCGGTCAACCGCGACATGCCCATGTCGCCCACCGTGCGCGAAAAGGAACCGCTGCTGCGCCAGATCTTCATCGGCCGCGGCAACGACGTGATCGTGCAGGACGCGCTGGAGCGCAAGCTGTACGTGATCCGCAAGACCGCCAGCGCCAACATCCAGCGCCTGAAGCTCAAGCACAGCAAGGAATACTACGTTCCGAGCATGTCCAGCCGCACCGTGGTCTACAAGGGCCTGCTGCTGGCCGACCAGGTCGGTACCTACTACCTCGACCTGCAGGACAAGCGCTGCGTCTCGGCCCTGGGCCTGGTGCACCAGCGCTTCTCGACCAACACCTTCCCCGAGTGGCCGCTGGCCCACCCGTACCGCTACGTCGCCCACAACGGCGAAATCAACACGGTCAAGGGCAACTACAACTGGATGAAGGCACGCGAAGGCGTCATGTCGTCGCCCGTGCTCGGCGCCGACCTGCAGAAGCTCTACCCGATCAGCTTCGCCGGCCAGTCCGACACCGCCACCTTCGACAACTGCCTCGAGCTCTTGACGATGGCCGGCTACCCCATCAGCCAGGCCGTGATGATGATGATTCCCGAGCCCTGGGAGCAGCACGCCACCATGGACACGCGCCGCCGCGCGTTCTATGAGTACCACGCCGCCATGCTCGAGCCGTGGGACGGCCCGGCCTCCATCGTGTTCACCGACGGCCGCCAGATCGGCGCCACGCTCGACCGCAACGGCCTGCGTCCCTCGCGCTACTGCGTGACCGACGACGACCTGGTCATCATGGCTTCGGAGTCGGGCGTGCTGCCCGTGCCCGAGCAGAAGATCGTGCGCAAGTGGCGCCTGCAGCCCGGCAAGATGTTCCTGATCGACCTGGAGCAGGGCCGCATGATCGACGACGAGGAGGTCAAGGCCACCCTCGCCAACAGCAAGCCCTACAAGCAGTGGATCGAGAACCTGCGCATCAAGCTCGACAGCGTCAAGGCCGAACCGGCCGCGATTCCCGTGAGCCAGGTCGCGCTGCTCGACCGCCAGCAGGCCTTTGGCTACACCCAGGAAGACATCAAATTCCTGATGAGCCCGATGGCCCAGGCCGGCGAAGAAGGCATCGGCTCCATGGGCAACGACAGCCCGCTGGCCGTGCTCTCCAGCAAGAACAAGCCGCTGTACAACTACTTCAAGCAGCTGTTCGCGCAAGTCACGAACCCGCCGATCGACCCGATCCGCGAAGCGATCGTGATGTCGCTCGTGTCCTTCATCGGCCCCAAGCCGAACCTGCTGGACATCAACCAGGTCAACCCGCCGATGCGGCTCGAAGTGAGCCAGCCGATCCTCGACTTCGCCGACATGGCGAAGCTGCGCGACATCGGCCGCTACACCCAGGGCAAGTTCAAGAGCTACGTGCTCGACATCACCTACCCGCTGGGCTGGGGCGATGAAGGCGTCGAAGCCAAGCTGGCCTCGCTGTGCGCCGAAGCGGTCGATGCCATCAAGGGCGGCCACAACATCCTGATCGTGAGCGACCGCGGCGTGGGCCCGACGCAAGTGGCGATCCCCGCCGTGCTGGCGCTGTCGGCCGTGCACCAGTACCTCGTGCGCGAAGGTTTGCGCACCACCGCCGGCCTCGTGGTCGAGACCGGTTCGGCCCGCGAAGTGCATCACTTCGGCGTGCTCGCCGGCTACGGCGCCGAAGCCGTGCACCCGTACCTCGCGATGGAAACGCTGGCGGCCATGCACGCCGACCTGCCGGGCGACCTGAGCGCCGACAAGGCGGTCTACAACTACGTCAAGGCCATCGGCAAGGGCCTGTCGAAGATCATGTCGAAGATGGGTGTCAGCACCTACATGAGCTACTGCGGCGCCCAGCTGTTCGAAGCCATCGGCCTGAACACCGAGACGGTGAACAAGTACTTCACCGGCACGGCCAGCCGCGTGGAAGGCATCGGCGTCTTCGAAATCGCCGAAGAAGCCATCCGCATGCACAAGGCCGCCTTCGGCGACGACCCGGTGCTCGCCCACATGCTGGACGCCGGCGGCGAATACGCCTGGCGCACGCGCGGCGAAGAGCACATGTGGACGCCCGACGCCATCGCCAAGCTGCAGCACAGCACGCGCTCCAACAACTGGAACACGTACAAGGAATACGCGCAGCTCATCAACGACCAGAACCGCCGCCACCTCACGCTGCGCGGCCTGTTCGAGTTCAAGATCGATCCGGCCAAGGCCATCCCGGTCGACGAGGTCGAAGCAGCCGCCGAGATCGTCAAGCGCTTCGCTACCGGCGCGATGTCGCTCGGCTCGATCAGCACCGAGGCACACGCCACGCTCGCCATCGCCATGAACCGCATCGGCGGCAAGAGCAACACGGGCGAAGGCGGCGAAGACCCGGCGCGCTACCGCAACGAACTGAAGGGCATCCCGATCAAGCAGGGCGACACGCTCAAGAGTGTGATCGGCGCGGCCAACGTCGAGGTCGACCTGTCGCTGAACGACGGCGACTCGCTGCGTTCGCGCATCAAGCAGGTCGCGTCGGGCCGCTTCGGCGTCACCGCCGAGTACCTGCACTCGGCCGACCAGATCCAGATCAAGATGGCGCAAGGCGCCAAGCCGGGCGAGGGCGGTCAGCTCCCGGGCGGCAAGGTCACCGAATACATCGGCAAGCAACGCTATGCCGTGCCGGGCGTGGGCCTCATCTCGCCCCCGCCGCACCACGACATCTACTCGATCGAGGACTTGGCTCAGCTGATCCACGACCTGAAGAACACCGCGCCGCACGCGAGCATCAGCGTGAAGCTGGTGAGCGAAATCGGCGTTGGCACCATCGCCGCGGGCGTGGCCAAGTGCAAGAGCGACCACGTCGTGATCGCCGGCCATGACGGCGGCACGGGCGCTTCGCCCTGGTCGTCGATCAAGCATGCGGGCAGCCCGTGGGAAATCGGCCTGGCCGAAACGCAGCAGACGCTGGTGCTCAACCGCCTGCGCAGCCGCATCCGCGTGCAGGCCGACGGCCAGATGAAGACCGGCCGCGACGTCGCCATCGGCGCGCTGCTGGGCGCGGACGAATTCGGCTTTGCGACCGCACCGCTGGTGGTCGAGGGCTGCATCATGATGCGCAAGTGCCACTTGAACACCTGCCCGGTGGGCGTGGCCACGCAAGACCCGGTGCTGCGCAAGAAGTTTTCGGGCAAGCCCGAGCACGTCGTCAACTACTTCTTCTTCGTTGCCGAAGAAGTGCGCCAGATCATGGCCCAGCTGGGCATCCGCAAGTTCGACGACCTGATCGGCCGCGCCGACCTGCTCGACATGCGCAAGGGCATCGAGCACTGGAAGGCCTCGGGCCTCGATTTCAGCCGCCTGTTCGCGCTGCCGATCGTGCCGGCCGACGTGCCGCGTTTCCATGTCGAGAACCAGGACCACGGCCTCGAGCGCGCCCTGGACGTGAAGCTCATCGAGAAGTCGCGTCCCGCCATCGAAAAGGGCGAGAAGGTGCAGTTCATCGAGGTGGCGCGCAACGTCAACCGTTCGGTGGGCGCGATGCTCTCGGGCGCGCTGACCAAGGTGCATCCTCAGGGCCTGCCCGACGACTCGATCCGCATCCAGCTCGAAGGCACGGGCGGCCAGTCGTTCGGCGCCTTCCTGGCACGCGGCATCACGCTGTACCTGATCGGCGATGCCAACGACTACACCGGCAAGGGCCTCTCGGGCGGCCGCGTGGTGGTGCGCCCCAGCCTGGACTTCCGCGGTGAAGCCGCGCGCAACACCATCGTCGGCAACACCGCGCTGTACGGCGCGACCACCGGCGAGGCCTACCTGTGCGGCGTGGCCGGCGAGCGCTTCGCGGTGCGCCTGTCGGGTGCCACGGCGGTCATCGAAGGCACCGGTGACCACGGCTGCGAATACATGACCGGCGGCACGGTGGCCGTGCTCGGCAAGACGGGCCGCAACTTCGCGGCCGGCATGAGCGGCGGCGTCGCGTTCGTCTACGACGAAGACGGCCAGTTCGCCTCGCGCTGCAACCTTTCGATGGTGTCGCTCGACAAGGTGCTCACCTCGGCCGAGCAGACCGCCAGCGTGCACCGCAAGATCTGGCACGGCGGCGAGACCGACGAAGCGCAACTCAAGAAGCTGCTCGAAGAGCACCACCGCTGGACCGGCAGCAAGCGCGCGCGCGAGCTGCTCGACAACTGGGCCGAGTCGCGCACCAAGTTCGTCAAGGTGTTCCCGAACGAGTACAAGCGCGCCCTGGCCGAACTGCACGACCGCCAGGTCGAGCTGGCCAGCAGCGGCAACAACGCCCACGTCGGCCTCGAGCCGCACGCACTGGCCGCGCCCGCCACGGCCGCCGTCTGAGCGCGCCATAGATACGAAGAACAGAGGAAAGCACGATGGGAAAAATCACCGGCTTCATGGAGCATGAGCGCATCGAAGAGGGCTACAAGCCTGTCGAAGAGCGCGTCAAGCACTACAAGGAATTCGTCGTCGGCCTGAACACCGACCAGGCCAAGGTGCAGGGCGCACGCTGCATGGACTGCGGCACGCCGTTCTGCAACAGCGGCTGCCCGGTCAACAACATCATTCCGGACTTCAACGACCTCGTGTACCGCGACGACTGGCAGAACGCCTTCGCGGTGCTTGATTCGACCAACAACTTCCCCGAGTTCACCGGCCGCATCTGCCCCGCGCCCTGCGAGGCGGCCTGCGTGCTCAACGTGAACGACGACGCGGTTGGCATCAAGTCGCTGGAACACGCGATCATCGACCGCGCCTGGGACGAAGGCTGGGTGGCGCCGCGCGTCGCCAAGCACAAGACCGGCAAGAAGGTCGCGGTGGTGGGCTCCGGCCCGGCCGGCATGGCCGCCGCGCAGCAGCTGGCGCGCGCCGGCCACGACGTCACGCTGTTCGAGAAGAACGACCGTGTCGGTGGCCTGCTGCGCTACGGCATTCCCGACTTCAAGATGGAGAAGTCGCACATCGACCGCCGCGTCGAGCAGATGAAGGCCGAGGGCGTGACCTTCCGCACCGGCGTGATGGTCGGCGCCGCGAAAGACCCGCTGGGCAAGGGCTCCAAGGTCACCAACCTGGCCAAGGAAACCGTCACGCCCGAGCAGCTGCAGAAAGACTTCGACGCCGTGGTGCTCACCGGCGGCGCCGAGCAATCGCGCGACCTGCCTGTGCCCGGCCGCGATCTCGACGGCATCCACTTCGCGATGGAGTTCCTGCCGCAGCAGAACCGCGTCAACGCAGGCGACAAGGTCAAGGGCCAGCTGCGCGCCGAAGGCAAGCACGTCATCGTCATCGGCGGCGGCGACACCGGCTCCGACTGCGTGGGCACCAGCAACCGCCACGGCGCCGTGAGCGTCACGCAGTTCGAACTGATGCCGCAACCGCCGGAAGAAGAGAACCGCCCGCTGACCTGGCCCTACTGGCCGATCAAGCTGCGCACCAGCTCCAGCCACGAAGAAGGCTGCGAGCGCGAGTTCGCCATCTCGACCAAGGAGTTCATCGGCGAGAAGGGCAAGGTCACCGGCCTGAAGACCGTGCGCGTCGAGTGGAAGGACGGCAAGATGCAGGAAGTGCCCGGCAGCGAGCAGATCCTCAAGGCCGACCTGGTGCTGCTGGCGATGGGCTTCATCAGCCCCGTGGCCACCGTGCTCGACGCCTTCGGTGTCGAGAAGGACGCCCGCGGCAACGCGCGCGCCACGGTCGACTTCATCGGCGGCTATGCCACCAATGTGCCCAAGGTGTTCGCCGCAGGTGACATTCGCCGCGGCCAATCGCTGGTGGTGTGGGCAATTCGCGAGGGCCGTCAAGCGGCGCGTTCGGTCGACGAATTTTTGATGGGATTCAGCGACTTACCGCGCTGATTTTTGTTTCATTTGAAGCGGCGCCGTTCGCGGCCCCGTTATCATCCGCGGAAACCGCATGCCGGGATGCCTGAGAAGGCGCCCGGCTTTTTTATTGAGATGGACCCAGCCACACCCACGTCTTCCTCCTTCGTCGAATTCCGCGATGTCACGTTCGGCTACGGCGCGCGCGCGATCCTCGACGGCGTGTCGTTTTCCGTGCCGCGCGGCAAGGTGACGGCGTTGATGGGGGCATCGGGTGGCGGCAAGACCACCGTGCTACGCCTCATCGGCGGCCAGCAGCGCGCCCAACGCGGCGAGGTGCTGTTCGACGGGAAGGATGTCGGCCACTTCGATGTCGCGACGCTGTATGCGGCGCGGCGCCGCATGGGCATGCTGTTCCAGTTCGGTGCGCTGTTCACCGACATCAGCGTGTTCGACAACGTGGCCTTTCCGTTGCGCGAGCACACGCAGCTGTCGGAAGCGCTGGTGCGCGACATCGTGCTCATGAAGCTGGACGCCGTCGGCCTGCGCGGCGCGCGCGACCTGATGCCCAGCGAGGTGTCGGGCGGCATGGCGCGGCGCGTGGCGCTGGCGCGCGCGATCGCGCTCGACCCCGACCTCGTGATGTACGACGAACCCTTCGCGGGGCTCGACCCGATCTCGCTCGGCACGGCCGCGCGGCTGATCCGCCAGCTCAACGACGCGCTCGGCCTCACCAGCATCATCGTGTCGCACGACCTCGAGGAAACCTTCCGCATCGCGGACCACGTGATCATCCTGGCCAACGGCGGCATCGCCGCGCAGGGGCGGCCCGACGAGGTGCGCGAGAGCGTCGATCCGCTGGTGCACCAGTTCGTCAACGCACTGCCTGACGGGCCGGTGCGGTTCCACTATCCCGGTGTCAGCATCGAAGACGACTTCGGCAATGGCGAAGGAGGGCGCTCATGACCTGGTGGAAGCCCGCCGACGTCGGCTTTGCCGTGCGCAGCCAACTCGCCGACATGGGCCATGCGGCCAAGCTCTTCCTGCGCCTGCTCGGCCCGGGCGCGCAGATCATGCGGCGCTTCGGGCTGGTGCGTGACCAGATCCATTTCCTGGGCAACTACTCGCTCGCCATCATCGGCGTGTCGGGTCTGTTCGTGGGCTTCGTGCTCGGGCTGCAGATGTACTACGCGCTGCAGCGCTACGGCTCGTCCGAAGCGCTCGGCCTGCTGGTGGCGCTGAGCCTCGTGCGCGAACTCGGTCCCGTGGTGGCGGCCCTGCTGTTCACCGGGCGGGCCGGCACCTCGCTGACGGCCGAGATCGGCCTCATGAAGGCCAACGAGCAGTTGAGCGCCATGGAAATGATGGCGGTCGACCCGGTGCAGCGCATCCTCGCGCCGCGCTTCTGGGCCGGCGTCATCACCATGCCGCTGCTGGCGGCCGTGTTCAGCGCGGTCGGCATCATGGGCGGCTATGTCGTGGGCGTGCTGATGCTGGGCGTCGACCCGGGCGCGTTCTGGGGCCAGATGCAGGGCGGCGTCGATGTCTGGCGCGACGTCGGCAACGGCGTCATCAAGAGCATCGTGTTCGGTTTCACCGTGACCTTCGTCGCGCTGCTGCAGGGCTTCGAGGCCCAGCCGACGCCCGAGGGCGTGTCGCGCGCCACCACGCGCACCGTGGTGATGGCGTCGCTGGCGGTCTTGGGGCTCGATTTCTTGCTCACCGCCATGATGTTCAGTATCTAAAGGGGCCCCGGCTCCATCGTTCTAGACAGAGAGTGCAAACCATGCAACGTTCCACCAACGACATCTGGGTCGGCCTGTTCGTGCTGATCGGCGGCGCCGCATTGCTGTTCCTGGCGCTGCAGTCGGCCAACCTGCTGAGCCTGAACTTCCAGAAGACCTACACGGTCACCGCACGTTTCGACAACATCGGCGGGCTCAAGCCCCAGACCGCGGTCAAGAGTGCTGGCGTGGTAGTCGGTCGTGTGGAATCCATCGCGTTCAACGACAAGGCCTTTCAGGCCGATGTGACGCTGGCGCTGCAAAACCGTTACAGTTTTCCCAAGGACAGCTCGCTCAAGATCCTGACCAGTGGCCTGCTCGGCGAGCAGTACATCGGCATCGAGGCGGGCGCCGAGGAAAAGAACCTGCAAGCCGGCGACACCATCACCGCGACCCAATCGGCCGTGGTGCTGGAGAACCTGATCAGCCAGTTCCTGTACAGCAAGGCCGCCGAGGGGAATACGGCGCCGGGAACAGCCAACAAGAAATGACCACACGACTTTTTTCGTCGACTGCTATTAAAAGTGTAGCTAGCTCCGCCCGTTGGGCCACTGCCACCGTCGGTTTCGCCCTCGTGGCCGGATGCGCCACCGGATCCGGCGCAAGCCCGACCGACCCCTTCGAGCCGTACAACCGCGGCATGACGCGCTTCAACGACACCGTCGACGAAGCCGTGCTGGAGCCCGTGGCCACTGCCTACCAGAACGTGGTGCCCTCGCTGGTGCGCCAGGGCGTGACCAACTTCTTCAGCAACCTCGGTGACATCTGGAGCCTGGCCAACAACGTGGCCCAGCTCAAGCTGCAGAACAGCGCCGAGACCTTCATGCGGCTGAACGTCAACACCTTCTTCGGCCTGGGCGGCCTGCTCGACGTCGCCTCCGAGGCGCGCCTGCCGCGCCACGAGGAAGACTTCGGCCAGACGCTGGGCTACTGGGGCGTGGGCGCAGGTCCGTACGTCGTGCTGCCGTTGCTCGGCCCCTCGACGCTGCGCGACACGATCGCCCGGCCGCTCGACATGTACGGCGACGCGCAGGGTCACATCCACGACATCGCCTGGCGCAATTCGCTGGCGGGCCTGCGTGTCGTGGACACCCGCTCGCGCTACCTGGGCGCGACCCGCCTGCTCGACGAAGCCGCGCTCGACAAGTATTCGTTCACGCGCGATGCGTTCCTGCAGCGCCGCCGCAACCAGGTCTACGACGGCAACCCGCCGGACGACGACAACGCCGGCAAGTGACGGCAAAAGAGGGCGGACGGGGTGGTCCTGCTTGCATCCGGTTGCAAGGCTTCACCTCCGCTTCAGGAACCCGGTCGGCCTGGCGCCTGTCGAAACCGTTCCTGTCTCAGCACGGAGCCATTGGCTGCACCGTGCAGGGAAGACAATTCAACCTGAGGGACTCACCATGAACAACAAGATCTTGCTGCAACGACGCGACCTGGGCCGCCTGGCATTGGCCGGCGCGCTGCTGTTCGGCGCCGCCACCGCCTTCGTGCACCAGAGCGCATTCGCGGCCGACGAGGCCCCCGACGCGCTCGTCAAGCGCCTGTCGACCGACGTGCTCGAGACCATCAAGGCTGATTCGTCGATCAAGGCCGGTGACATCAACAAGATCATGCTGCTGGTCGACAGCAAGATCATGCCCAACGTCAACTTCCAGCGCATGACCGCCTCGGCCGTCGGCCCGGCCTGGCGCCCGGCCACGCCCGAGCAGCAAAAGCGCCTGCAGGACGAGTTCAAGACCCTGCTCGTGCGCACCTACGCCGGCGCGCTCGACCAGGTGAGCGACCAGACCGTCACCATCCGCCCGTTCCGCGGCGCCCCCACCGACACCGACGTGCTCGTGCGCACCGAGGTCAAGGGTCGCGGCGACCCGGTGCAGCTGGACTATCGCCTCGAAAAGACGCCGGGGCAGGGCGCCGGCTGGAAGGTCTACAACCTGAATGTGCTGGGCGTGTGGCTGGTCGACACCTACCGCACCCAGTTCGCGCAGGAAATCAACAAGAGCGGCATCGATGGCCTGATTGCCGCGCTGGCCGCGCGCAACAAGGGCAACGGCAAGGGCTGACGGGCGCACGCCATGCTGGTCCTTCCCTCCCGACTCACCCACGACGAGGCTCCTGCCTGCATGCGCATGCTGCAGCAGGGGCTCAAGGGCCAGACCGATTCGTCGTCCACCGTGGTCGACGCCACGGCACTGGCCCAGTTCGATTCCTCCGCGCTGGCGGTGCTGCTCGAGTGCCGGCGCGAATCCAGCGCGCTGGGCCGGGGGTTCTCGGTCAAGGGCCTGTCGCCGCGCCTGCGCGAGCTGGCCGCGCTGTACGGCATCGCGGGCCTTCTGCCCGCTGCACCCTGACCCCCACACCCTAGCGCGTGCGTGGCACTGCTGCGGTCAGCAGCGTGAGTGCCTTGTTCAGGGTCGAGGTCGCGAATCGCTCCCCCTTGGAGTGGCCGATGCGCACGACGACGAGATCGTGCGACGGAATCACGAGCACGAACTGGCCCCCTGCGCCGAGCATGTAGTAGGCCGTCGTCGGTGCCGCCAGTGCCCCCGTTCCATTGATCCAGAAGAATCCCCCGTAGATGGGGCGCTGGTCTGCGGCCCAGGCCGGTGCGGCCGTGCTCACGAAGTTGACGAACCCCTCGGGAAGAATGCGCTCCCCGTTCCACACGCCGTCCTGCAGGTAGAGATTGGCCAGCCGGGCCCAATCGCGGGCCGACATGAAGTCGTAGCCTTGCGTGAGGAAGTTGCCGTAGGGATCGGTCTCGATCACCATGGAGCGGATGCCGATCTTGTCGAAGATGGCGCGCTGCGGGAACGAGAGGTACTCTTCGCCGCGCTTCTCGACCGCAAGGCGGACCAGGTAGTTGGCAAGCACCGGATCGGTGTTGCGGTAGCGGCCCACCGTGTTGGGTGGCCATTGCTGCGGTCGGGTCGCGGCGTAGTTGAAGGCGTTGATCCGCCCCGTGTAGTAGTAGATGTGATCGGGGTAGGTGCCGTTGGGGTCGAAGTCCGGATCGTCCGGGGCCTTGATGCGCAGCCCGCTGGACATGCGCAGGATGTCGGCAATGCGGATCTGCTGGCGGCCATCGCCGGCACCTTGCCATTCGGGAATCGGTGCGGGCTGGTCGAGCTTGTACACACCCTGCTTGATCAGCACGCCCATCATCGTGGCCACGACGCTCTTGCCCATCGACCATGATTCGAGCGGCGTTGTCGCGCTGATGCCGCTCATGTAGCGCTCGCCGATGAGCCGCCCCTTGTGCGTGACCACGAAGGCGGCGGTGTAGGCCTCCGTGGTTTCGAAGGCGGCGCCGAGGGCCTGGTTCACCTTGGCCATGTCGACGTCGGCGGGCGGCGGGTCGTTCGGCAGCACATCGCCCATGGGCCAGGGCACGGTCGTAGGGTCGGCCAGCGCGCTCTTGACATTGACGGGTGTGAAGAAAACGTCGTCCTTGCCGGGCGGCAGCGTGATGCAACCCTGCGAGCCGAAGTGGCGGGCCACCAGCGTCGGACCGCCGTTGGGCATCGTGATGCGGACCTCCTTCTTGGTGCGGTCGACCACCGGCGCACCCACCTTCTTGCGCTGCTCGTACGGCCCCGTGAAATACCCGATGGTTTCGGCGGCGACCGCTGGATCGAGTCCGGTGATGAAGACCGCCGAGCACATGGCCTTGGCATAGCCAGACGTGTTGTGCTCCAGCACATCGCCGGGTGGCGGCACGTAGGGCGTGTCCAGCTCCAGGCACTTGGCGCGCGCAATGAGTGCATCGCGGGCTGGCAGCTGGGCCGAACCGGCAGATGAAGTGCAAGGTTGGGCGGTGCCACCCCCTGCGCCAGCGCCTGCGCCGCCGCCGACAAGGGCGATGCCGCCACCTCCGCCGCCACCACCTCCTCCTCCCCCGCAAGCAGTCAGCACCATCGCCAGGAGCAGGGCGGCAACGGTTGGAAGGGGGCTGCGGGTCAAACACTTCATTGGCGTTCCTCGCGATGGGCGGTTGCGGTGCGCAGAATCGGCACCGGCGGGATTGTGGGTGAACTCTGGGCCGATGCCTAGCGCGGCCGGCTCCCCGCGTTCACCCCTGAACAGCGCCGAAAAACCCATCGCCCGTAAAATCGCGGGCTCCCATGCCCGCGATCTCATTCCAGTCGGTCTCCAAGACCTACCCTCCCTCCCGTCAGCAACGCGCCCAAGGCAAGCAGGGGCTGCGTGCGGTCGACGAGGTTTCCTTCCAGATCGAGCCGGGCGAGTTCTTCGGCCTGCTCGGCCCCAACGGCGCGGGCAAGACCACCCTCATCAGCATGCTGGCGGGCCTGTCGCGGCCCACGGCGGGCGCGATCAGCGTGCACGGCTTCGACGTGCAGCGCGACTACGCCGAAGCCCGGCGCCAGCTCGGCATCGTGCCGCAGGAGCTGGTGTTCGACCCCTTCTTCAACGTGCGCGAGTCGCTGCGCATCCAGTCGGGCTACTTCGGCATCAAGAACAACGAGGCCTGGATCGACGAGCTGCTGCAGAGCCTGGGCCTGGCCGACAAGGCCACGGCCAACATGCGCCAGCTCTCGGGCGGCATGAAGCGCCGCGTGCTGGTGGCGCAGGCGCTGGTGCACAAGCCGCCCGTCATCGTGCTCGACGAGCCCACGGCCGGTGTCGACGTCGAATTGCGCCAGACGCTCTGGCAGTTCGTCGCCAAGCTCAACAAGCAGGGCAGCACCGTGCTGCTCACCACCCATTACCTCGAAGAGGCCGAGGCGCTGTGCAGCCGCATCGCGATGCTCAAGCTCGGCAAGGTGATCGCCCTGGACCGCACCAGCGAGCTGCTGAAATCGGCCGCGAGCAACGTGCTGCGCTTCAAGACCGACGCCATGCTGCCCTGGGCCATCGCCCAGCATGCGCGCATCACCGGGCGCATCGTGCAGCTGCCGGCGCAGAACGCGCATGAAGTCGAACAACTGCTGGCCGCGATCCGCGAAGCCGGCGTCGCGGTGGAAGACGTGGAAATGCGCAAGGCCGACCTGGAAGACGTGTTCATCGACTTGATGGCGGGCGAGCAGACGCCGCTGGAGGTGTCGCGATGATGGCCGTCACTGGGTGGCGAGCGCTGCTCTACAAGGAAACGCTGCGCTTCTGGAAGGTCGGCTTCCAGACCGTCGGCGCGCCGGTGCTCACCGCACTGCTGTACCTCATGGTGTTCGGCCACGTGCTCGAAGGCCGCGTGACGGTCTACGGCTCCGTGGGCTACACCGCTTTCCTGATCCCCGGCCTCGTGATGATGAGCGTGCTGCAGAACGCGTTCGCGAACAGCTCGTCCTCGATCATCCAGAGCAAGATCATGGGCAACCTCGTGTTCGTGCTGCTCACGCCGCTGTCGCACTGGGGCTGGTTCTTCGCCTACGTGGGCTCCTCGGTGATCCGAGGGCTGGCGGTGGGCGTGGGCGTGTTCGCCGTGACCGTCTTCTTCGCCGTGCCGAGCTTCGTGGCGCCGGTGTGGATCCTGGTGTTCGCGCTGCTGGGTTCGGCCATGCTGGGCACGCTGGGCCTCATTGCCGGGCTCTGGGCCGAGAAGTTCGACCAGATGGCCGTGTTCCAGAACTTCCTGATCATGCCCATGACCTTCCTGTCGGGCGTGTTCTATTCGATCGGCTCGCTGCCGCCGTTCTGGCAGAGCGTGAGCCACCTGAACCCCTTCTTCTACATGATCGACGGCTTCCGCTACGGCTTCTTCGGGGTGAGCGATGCTTCGCCCTGGCTGAGCTTCGGCATCGTCGGTTCCGCCTGGCTGGTGGTGAGCGCCATCGCTGTTCACCTGCTGCGCATCGGCTACAAAATCCGCGGCTGACCGCGACTTCCAAGACCCCATGACCGCTGACGAACTCCAAGCCATCATCGTTGCCCATCTGCCGTGCGAGCACATCACGCTCGAGGGCGACGGCCGACATTGGTACGCGACCATCGTCTCGGCTGAATTCGAGGGCAAGCGCGCCATCCAGCGCCACCAGCGGGTCTACGCCACCCTCGGTGCGAAAATGCACACCGACGAGGTGCATGCGCTCTCGATGAAGACCTACACGCCGGCCGAATGGGCGGCAGTGGACAAATGACTTTCCGGCCCCTGCGGGCCTCCTGATTTCGCTGGATCCTTCATGGACAAACTTCTGATTCGCGGCGGGCGTGAGCTTCGCGGCGAAGTGCTCATTTCCGGCGCCAAGAACGCCGCGCTGCCCGAGCTGTGCGCGGCGCTGCTGACCGACCAGCCCGTGGTGCTGCACAACGTGCCGCGCCTGCAGGACGTGTCGACCATGCTCAAGCTGGTGCGCAACATGGGCGTGACGGCCGAGGCCGACGACAACGGCACCGTGCGCCTGAACGCCGGCGAGCTCGGCAACCCCGAGGCCCCCTACGAACTCGTGAAGACCATGCGCGCCTCGGTGCTGGCGCTGGGCCCGCTGCTGGCGCGCTTCGGCCACGCCAAGGTGTCGCTGCCGGGCGGCTGCGCCATCGGCTCGCGGCCGGTCGACCAGCACATCAAGGGCCTGCAGGCGATGGGCGCCGAGATCGTGGTCGAGCACGGCTACATGGTCGCGCGCCTGCCCGAGGGCCGCACGCGGCTGAAGGGCGCGCGCATCCTGACCGACATGGTCACCGTCACCGGCACCGAGAACTTCCTCATGGCCGCCGCGCTGGCCGAGGGCGAGACGCTGCTCGAGAACGCCGCGCAGGAGCCCGAGATCGTCGACCTGGCCGAAATGCTGATCCGCATGGGCGCGAAGATCGAAGGCCACGGCACCAGCCACATCCGCATCCAGGGCGTCGAGAAGCTGCACGGCTGCGAACACGCCGTGGTGGCCGACCGCATCGAGGCCGGCACCTTCCTGTGCGCCGTGGCGGCCACCGGCGGCGAGGCCTTCCTGCGCCACGCGCGCGGCGACCACCTCGACGCCGTGATCGACAAGCTGCGCGACGCCGGCTGCACCGTCGTGACTGAGCCCGACGGCATCCGCATCGGCTCGCAGGGCCCCGCGTACGACCACCTGAAGGCGCAGAGCTTCAGCACCACCGAATATCCCGGCTTCCCCACCGACATGCAGGCCCAGTTCATGGCCCTGAACGTGATCGCGCGCGGCGCCTCCATGGTCACCGAGACCATCTTCGAGAACCGCTTCATGCATGTGAACGAGATGGTGCGCCTGGGCGCGCGCATCCACGTCGAGGGCAAGGTCGCGATGGTTGAGGGCGTGCAGCAGCTCTCGGGCGCCACCGTGATGGCCACCGACCTGCGCGCCTCCGCCAGCCTCGTCATCGCCGGCCTTGTGGCCGAGGGCGAGACGCTGGTCGACCGCATCTACCACCTCGACCGGGGCTATGACCGCATGGAATCGAAACTGCGCGGCCTCGGTGCCGACATTGAACGCGTGACGGGAGCCGCCGCATGATCACCCTGGCTCTTTCCAAAGGCCGCATCTTCGAAGAGACGATGCCCCTGCTGGCCGCCGCCGGCATCGAGGTCACCGAAGACCCCGAGAAATCGCGCAAGCTGATTCTTGAAACCACCCGACCCGACGTGCGCGTGGTGCTGGTGCGCGCCTCCGACGTGCCCACCTACGTGCAGTACGGTGGCGCCGACCTCGGCGTGACCGGCCTGGACGTGCTGCTCGAGCACGGCAACCAGGGCCTGTACCAGCCGCTGGACCTGCGCATCGCGGCCTGCCGCCTCAGCGTGGCCGTGCGCGCCGACTACGACTACGCCTCGGCCGTGAAGCAGGGCTCGCGCCTGCGCGTGGCCACCAAGTACGTGGGCCTGGCGCGCGACTTCT
Organism: Variovorax sp. FW305-3-2-15-B-LB1; assembly: GCF_058787635.1. Lineage (NCBI taxonomy): Bacteria > Pseudomonadati > Pseudomonadota > Betaproteobacteria > Burkholderiales > Comamonadaceae > Variovorax > Variovorax sp. FW305-3-2-15-B-LB1. The sequence goes on from NZ_JBYSZY010000035.1 coordinate 23,311, forward strand.
TCGCCAGCAAGGGCGTGCACGTCGACCTGATCAAGCTCTACGGCAGCATGGAGCTGGCGCCGCTCACGGGCCTGGCCGACGCCATCGTCGACCTGGTCTCGACCGGCAACACGCTCAAGGCCAACCACCTCGTCGAGGTGGAGCGCATCATGGACATCAGCGCCCGGCTGGTCGTCAACCAGGCCGCGCTCAAGCTCAAGCGCGAACCCATCCGCCGCATCATCGACGCCTTCGCGTCCGCCATTCCTTCCGCCTGAACCTCAAGCCCATGACTCTGCAAGCAGCCCCCGCCCGACTGTCCACGAACTCAGCCAGCTTCGACGCTGAATTCAAGGCGCGGCTGCATTGGTCCGCGGACGCGGACGCGGCGATCGAGAAGGTGGTGGCGGACATCCTGGCCGACGTGCAAAAGCGTGGCGACGAGGCGGTGCTCGAGTACACGAACCGCTTCGACAAGCTCGACGCGAAGACGCTGCCCGAGCTCGAACTCACGCAGGCCGAGCTGAAGGCCGCGTTCGAAGGCCTCCCCGCTGTGCAGCGCGACGCGCTCGAGGCCGCCGCACGCCGCGTGCGCAGCTACCACGAGGCACAGAAGAAGGCCTCGGGCGAAAGCTGGAGCTACCGCGACGCCGACGGCACGCTGCTCGGCCAGAAGGTCACGCCGCTGGACCGCGTCGGCATCTACGTGCCGGGCGGCAAGGCCGCCTACCCGTCGAGCGTGCTGATGAACGCCATTCCCGCGCACGTCGCCGGCGTGGGCGAAATCATCATGGTCGTGCCGACCCCGAAGGGCGAGAAGAACCAGCTCGTGCTCGCCGCCGCCTACGTGGCGGGCGTGACGCGCGGCTTCACCGTCGGCGGTGCGCAGGCCGTGGCCGCGCTGGCCTACGGCACGGCCACCATCCCGGCCTGCGACAAGATCACCGGCCCCGGCAACGCCTACGTGGCCGCCGCCAAGCGCCGCGTGTTCGGCACCGTGGGCATCGACATGATCGCGGGCCCGAGCGAAATCCTGGTGCTGGCCGACGGCTCCACGCCGCCCGACTGGGTGGCCATGGACCTGTTCAGCCAGGCCGAGCACGACGAGCTGGCGCAAAGCATCCTGCTGTGCCCCGACGCCGCCTACATCGACCGCGTGCAGGCCGAGATCGACCGCCTGCTGCCGACCATGCCGCGCGCCGAGATCATCGCCGCCTCGCTCAACGGCCGCGGCGCGCTGATCCACACGAAGAGCATGGAAGAGGCCTGCGAGATCAGCAACCGCATCGCCCCCGAACACCTCGAAGTCAGCAGCAGCGAACCGCACCGCTGGGAGCCGCTGCTGCGCCACGCCGGCGCGATCTTCCTGGGCAACTTCACCAGCGAGAGCCTGGGCGACTACTGCGCCGGCCCGAACCACGTGCTGCCGACCAGCGGCACGGCGCGCTTCTCGAGCCCGCTGGGCGTGTACGACTTCCAGAAGCGCTCCAGCCTCATCGAGGTGAGCGAGGCCGGCGCGCAGGTGCTGGGCCCGATCGCCGTCACGCTGGCCGAAGGCGAGGGCCTGCAGGCGCACGCCGAAGCCGCGCGCATGCGCCTGCGTAAGATCTGAGGCTCCAACAACCCCGCTTCAGGGAGGAGCACGCCAGATGATTCAACGCCTCTATCGCTCGCGATTTTTCCGTTTCGCCACCGGCCTCGTTGCCGGTGCCGCCTTGCTGGCCGCCTGCACCCAGATGCCGCAGAACCGCGCCGAGACGACGGCGATGGCGGCCACGTCCAGTGCTGCAAAGCCTGCACCCGCGCCGGCCCAGCTCGGCACGCAATGGGGCGAAGGCATCGAGTCGAAGACCCGCACGGTGGCTGCCAAGCGCCTGTCCGACCAGCCCGACGACGTGGCCTCGATCGGCTACAACGACGCGGCCAGCGTGCGCCGCGATGCGGGCAGCAACCCCGAGCGCCGGCTGAACCTGCAGCTGGCCCAGGGCGACATCGAATGGTCGGTGCTCGACGAGAACGACCGCCCGTTGCCGTTGCAGCGCGCACGTCGAAGCGGCAATGACATGTTCCGCCTCGCCGGCGTCGAAGGCGCGCGCTACACGCTGCGCTTTCGCAACCTCAGCGACCGCAGCTACGAGGTGATCGCCACCGTCGACGGCCTGGACGTGCTCAATGGCAAGCCCGGCAGCCTGCGCAACGGCGGCTACGTGCTGCGCCCGCAGCAGACGCTCAACATCGAAGGCTTCCGCAAGAGCCAGAGCGAAGTGGCCGCCTTCCGTTTCGCCACGCCGGGCCGCGCCTACGCCGCGAACACCGAGGCCGGCGACGTGCGCAACATCGGCGTGATCGGCGCCGCGCTGTTCGAGCTCGAAGAGCCGAACATCCCGCGCCGCACCCGCCGCGACGCCTCGCCGTCGCAGCCCAGCGCCTTCCCGGCCGACGGCGCGTACGCGCCGCCGCCGCGCTACCGCAAGTAAGCCAGCGAGGCCATGCAACGCGCCGCCGTCCTGCTGTTGCCGCGCCTGCCGGCGCTGCTGCTCGCCCTGGCGGCCGGTGCGATCGGCGTCGGCGCGCAGGCCATGAGCATCCGCGAGCTGCGCACCCTCGAAGCCAACGAGAAGGACGGCAAGGCCTACGCCAGCTACTACCTCGTCGGCGTGCTCGAAGGCCTGCGCGAGGGCGTCGAGTCGTCGCAGCGCAACGGCCAGGTGCCGCCGTTCTGCATCGAGGGCCGCCGCCTCGAACCCTCGATGGCCCGTTCGCTCTACCAGACCGAGCTGAGCCGCAACGCCGACAGCTACGAAGCCGACATGCCCGTGCAACTGGTCATGGCCGGCGCCCTCCGCAACAGCTACCGCTGCACCCGATGACCGTTTCCGATTCTTCCGTTTTCGACACCCGCCTGCCGCTCGACCGCATCCGCGCCGACGTGCGTGCCATGCACGCCTACGCGGTGCAGGACGCGCGCGGCTTCCTCAAGCTCGACGCGATGGAGAACCCCTACGGCCTGCCGCCCGCGCTGCAGGCCGAACTGGGCGCGCGCCTGGGCGCGCTGGCGCTCAACCGCTACCCCGGCGACCGCGGCGCCGACCTGCAGCGCGCGCTGGCCGCCCATGCGGGCCTGCCCGAAGGCTTCGGGCTGATGCTGGGCAACGGCTCGGACGAACTGATCTCGCTGCTGGGCATCGCCTGCGACCAGCCCGGCGCCGCCGTGCTGGCGCCCGTGCCCGGCTTCGTCATGTACGCCATGAGTGCCCAGCTGCAGGGCCTGCGCTTCGTCGGTGTGCCGCTCACGGCCGATTTCGAGCTCGACGAGGCCGCCATGCTGGCCGCCATCGCGCGCGAGAAGCCCGCCATCGTCTACCTCGCCTACCCGAACAACCCGACCGCCAACCTCTGGGACGACGCCGTCATCGAGAAGATCGTGCAGGCCCAGGGCGCGCAGGGCGGCCTGGTGGTGATCGACGAGGCCTACCAGCCCTTCGCCGCCCGCAGCTACATCGACCGGCTCGCGAACCACCGCCACGTGCTGCTGATGCGCACCCTGAGCAAGTTCGGCCTGGCCGGTATCCGCCTGGGCTACCTCATGGGCCCCGCCGCGCTGGTCGCCGAGATCGACAAGGTGCGCCCGCCGTACAACATCAGCGTGCTCAACTGCGAAGCCGCGCTGTTCGCGCTGGAGCACGCGGCCGTGTTCGAGGCCCAGGCGCGCCAGATCCGCGAAGGGCGCGACCAGCTCATGGCCGCGCTGGCCCGGCTGCCGGGCGTGAAGACCTGGCCCAGCGACGCCAACATGATCCTGCTGCGCGTGCCCGATGCCACCCGTACCTTCGAGGGCATGAAGGCCCGCGGGGTGCTGGTGAAGAACGTTTCTAAAATGCATGAACTGCTCGCCAACTGCCTGCGCCTCACCGTCGGAACGGCCGACGAGAACACGCAGATGCTGGCGGCGCTCGAAGCCTCACTATGACCACCCCCACGACCCCGGGCAGCACCGATCGCATCGCGACGGTCACCCGCCACACCGCCGAGACGAAGATCACGGTCAGCGTCAACCTCGACGGCACCGGCAAGGCCAAGCTCTCCACGGGCATCGGCTTTTTCGATCACATGCTCGACCAGATCGCCCGCCACGGGCTGATCGACCTGGACATCGACTGCGAGGGCGACCTGCACATCGACGGCCACCACACGGTGGAAGACGTGGGCATCACGCTTGGACAGGCCGTGGCCAAGGCCATCGGCGACAAGAAGGGCATCCGTCGCTACGGCCATGCCTACGTGCCGCTGGACGAGGCGCTGAGCCGGGTCGTCATCGACTTCTCGGGCCGCCCGGGCCTCGTGATGCACGTGCCCTTCACCAGCGGCATGATCGGCACCTTCGACAGCCAGCTCACCTACGAGTTCTTCCAGGGCTTCGTGAACCACGCCTTCGTCACGCTGCACATCGACAACCTGAAGGGCGTGAACGCGCACCACCAGTGCGAGACCGTGTTCAAGGCCTTCGCGCGCGCCATGCGCGGCGCGCTGGAGCTCGATCCGCGCTCCGTCGGCGTCATTCCCTCGACCAAAGGTTCGCTCTGAAACTCCCCGGCGAACAGCTATGAAATCTGTAGCAAAAAATTCCGTCGCGGTCGTCGACTACGGCATGGGCAACCTGCACTCCGTGTCGCAGGCCGTGCGCCATGCGGCCGACCAGGTGGGCGTGGAGGTGTTCGTCACCTCCGACCCGGACGTGGTGCGCAAGGCCACCCGCGTGGTGCTGCCGGGGCAGGGCGCCATGCCCGACTGCATGCGCGAGCTGCGCGACTCGGGCCTGCTCGAGTCGGTGCTCGAAGCCGCGGCCAGCAAGCCGCTTTTCGGCGTGTGCGTGGGCATGCAGATGCTGCTGTCGCGCAGCGACGAAGGCCCGACCGACGGCCTGGGGCTCATTCCCGGCGAGGTCGTCAAGTTCGACCTGGCCGGTCGCCTGCAGCCCGACGGCAGCCGCTTCAAGGTGCCGCAGATGGGCTGGAACCAGGTGCGCCAGGCCCAGCCGCACGCGGTGTGGGCGGGCATTCCCGACCAGAGCTACTTCTATTTCGTGCACAGCTTCTACGCGTGCCCGGCGGATGCCCGGCACAGCGTGGGCGAGGCCGATTACGGGGCATGCTTTACCGCGGCCATCGCACGCGATAACATTTTTGCCACCCAGTTCCACCCGGAGAAGAGTGCGGACCATGGGCTGCAGCTGTATCGCAACTTCCTCCACTGGAATCCCTGACCTTATATTCCCGCCCGGGCCGCACCGTTGGCAGCCCGGCTTTCGCACACTCGCGTCACTTCCATGCTCCTCATTCCCGCCATTGATCTCAAAGACGGCCACTGCGTTCGCCTCAAGCAGGGCGACATGGACCAATCCACGGTCTTCAGCGAAGACCCCGCCGCCATGGCCCGCAAATGGGTCCAGGCCGGCGCCCGTCGGCTGCACCTGGTCGACCTGAATGGCGCCTTCGCCGGCAAGCCGCAGAACCACGCAGCGATCAAGGCGATCCTGAAGGAAGTCGGCGAGGACATCCCCGTGCAGCTCGGCGGCGGCATCCGTGACCTCGACACCATCGAGCGCTACATCGACGACGGCCTGCGCTACGTGATCATCGGCACCGCCGCGGTCAAGAACCCCGGCTTCCTGAAGGATGCCTGCAGCGCCTTCGGCGGCCACATCATCGTGGGCCTGGACGCCAAGGACGGCAAGGTCGCCACCGACGGCTGGAGCAAGCTCACGGGCCACGAGGTGGCCGACCTGGGCAAGAAGTTCGAGGACTACGGCGTCGAATCGATCATCTACACCGACATCGGCCGCGACGGCATGCTCTCGGGCATCAACATCGACGCCACCGTCAAGCTCGCGCAGGCGCTGACCATCCCCGTGATCGCCTCGGGCGGCCTGTCGAACATGGCCGACATCGACCAGCTCTGCGCGGTCGAGTCCGAAGGCGTCGAGGGCGTGATCTGCGGCCGCGCCATCTATTCGGGCGACCTCGACTTCGCCGCCGCTCAGGCGCGCGCGGACGAGCTGGCCGGCGCCTGACGCCTTTCCTGTAGCGGCGCGTGCTCTCCGCGCTCGCTATCGCCAACTACCGCTCGCTGCGCCAGCTGACGGTGCCGCTGGGCCGCCTCACGGTGGTCACCGGCGCCAACGGCAGCGGCAAGTCGAGCGTGTACCGCGCGATGCGCCTGCTGGCCGACATCGCCAACGGCGGCGTGATCCGCTCGCTGGTGCGCGAGGGCGGGCTGTCTTCCACGCTGTGGGCCGGGCCCGAGCGCTTTTCGGCGGCCATGCTGCGCGGCGAACAGCCGGTGCAGGGCACCACGCGCAGCGAGCCGGTGGCGCTGAAGCTGGGCTTCGCCGGCGCCGAGACCGACGATTTCGGCTACGCCATCGACATCGGCCTGCCGCCGCCCGTCCCGTCCACGGCCTTCTCGCACGACCCGCAGATCAAGCACGAGGCGATCTGGAGCGGCCCGCTGCTGCGCCCTTCCACGCACCTGGTCGACCGCAAGGGCGCCGCGCTGCGCCTGCGCGACGGCAAGGGCTGGCAGGCCGTCGGCCGGCCGATTCCCGCCTTCGCCAGCATGATGACCGAGCACGCCGACCCGCGCGACGCGCCCGAGATGCTCACGCTGCGCGAGCAGATGCGCTCCTGGCGCTTCTACGACCACTTCCGCTCGGACGCCGAGGCGCCCGCGCGCCAGCCACAGCTGGGCACCTACACGCCCGTGCTCGCCAACGACGGCGCCGACCTGGCCGCCGCCCTGCAGACCGTCCGCGAGATCGGCGACGGCGAGGCGCTCGACAGCGCCGTGGACGATGCCTTCCCGGGCGCCCGCATCGAGGTGCAGGCGAACGGCGACCGCTTCGAGACGCTGATGCACCAGCACGGCCTGCTGCGGCCCCTGACGGCAGCCGAACTGTCGGACGGCACGCTGCGCTACCTGCTGTGGATCGCGGCGCTGCTGACGCCCCGTCCGCCCGCGCTGCTGGTGCTCAACGAGCCCGAGACCAGCCTGCACCCCGACCTGCTGCCCGCGCTCGGCCGCCTCATCGCGCAGGCCGCGCGGTCGTCGCAGGTGATCGTGGTGTCGCACGCGGCGCGCCTGATCGCCGCCCTGGACGACAGCGACGGCCTGCAGCCGGTGGTGCTCGAAAAGCGCTTCGGCGAGACCCGCATCGCGAACCTCGACATGAGCGAGATCCCGCGCTGGGAGTGGCCGACGCGCTAGGGACGAAGGGCAGGCGGGCCTACTCGGCCTTCACCGCCATCGTCTGGATGATCGTTTCCAGCTGCGCGCTCATCGGCAGGTTGAGGCTTTCCCCCGAGGGCAGCTTGCGCATGAACCAGCGCTTGTACTGGCGGTGGATCTCGCCGTCTTCCGCCAGCACCTGGAAGGTGTCGACCACCACCTTGTTGAGCTGCGGGTCGCCCTTGCGGTACATGACCGCGTACGGGTCGTAGGAGAGGAAGTCGCCCACCACCTCGTACTGCGCCTTGGCGGCGTCGCGGGCGATCAGGCCGTAAAGCAGCACGTCGTCGGTGGCGAAGGCGTCGGCCTGGCCTTCTTTCACGAGCGCGAACGACTCGGCATGGTCGCGCGCCACCTTCAGCTCGATGTTGAGCTTGAACTTCTGCGACAGGTCGCGCAGCGTCTTCTCGTTGGTGGTGCCGGCCGTCACGGCCACTTTCTTGCCGGCCAGGTCGCGGAACGACTGGATCGGCGCGCCCTTCTTCACCAGCACCTTGGTGCCCGAGACGAACATCGTCGGCGAGAAGGCCACGCGCTTCTGGCGCTCCAGGTTGCTGGTGGTGGAGCCGCACTCCAGGTCGACCTGGCCGCTCACGACTGCGTCGATGCGCGAGTCGGAGGTGACGGGCACCCACTTGATCGTGAGGCTCTTGTTGACCGTGTCCTCGATGGCCGTGACGAGCGCGCGGCACAGCTCGATGGAATAGCCGATCGGTTCCTTGCGCGCATTGAGGTACGAGAAAGGCACCGACGCCTCGCGGTGGCCGATGGCGATGGTGCCGCTCTCGCGCACCTTGGCCAGCGTGCCGGTGAGGAGCTCCTGTGCCTGCGCGGGGCCGCCCGGCAAGGCCAGGGCCACGGCCGCCAGCAGCCATGCGGCGACGGCGGAGGGCAGCGTGGCGATGCGCGTCATGGCGTGGCGCCTCACGCGTGCGCCGGATGGGCGAGGGTGGCCGCGGCTTCCTCGTCGAGCACCTTGGCGTTGGCCTCGGCATCGCTCTCGGACAGCAGCTCGCCCTCCCACTTGGCGACTACGGCCGTGGCGATGGAGTTGCCCACTGCGTTGGTGGCCGAGCGGCCCATGTCCAGGAAGGTGTCCACGCCCAGGATCAGCAGCAGGCCGGCCTCGGGAATGTCGAAGTGGTTCAGCGTGGCGGCGATCACCACCAGCGAGGCGCGCGGCACGCCGGCCATGCCCTTGGAGGTGAGCATCAGGATCAGCAACATGGTGATCTGCGTGCTGATCGGCATGTGGATGTCGTAGGCCTGCGCGATGAACAGCACGGCGAAGGTGCAGTACATCATTGAGCCGTCGAGGTTGAACGAGTAGCCCATCGGCATCACGAAGCTGGAGATCTTGCGCTTCACGCCGAAACGGTCGAGCGCCTGCAGGATCTTCGGGTACGCGGCTTCGGAACTCGCGGTGGCGAACGACAGCAGGAACGCCTCCTTGATGAGCACCAGCAGCTTGAACACGCGCGGCCCCAGGAACAGCAGGCCGGCCATGATGAGCACGCCCCACAGCACGAACAGGCCCAGGTAGAAGTCGCGCATGAACACGGCGAACTTGACGAGAATGCCCAGCCCGTTCACGGCCACGGTGGCGGCCATGGCCGCCAGCACCGCCAGCGGCGCGAGCTTCATGACGTAGCCCGTGATCTTGAGCATGGCGTGCGACAGCTCCTCGATGGCGGCCACCAGCGTCTTGGCCTTGTCGCCGAGCGAGGCCAGCGCCACGCCGAAGAACATCGAGAACACCACGATCTGCAGGATCTCGTTGTTGGCCATCGCCTCCACGAACGACTTGGGCACCGTGTGACTCACGAAGTCCTTGAAGGTGAACTTGTTGGTCGCCAGGTTGGCCGAGGCGCCGATGTCGGGCAGCGGCAGGCCCAGGTTCTCGCCGGGCTTGAGCAGGTTGGCCATGACCAGGCCGATCACCAGCGAGATCAGCGAGGCCGTGAGGAACCAGCCGATGGCCTTGCCGAACACACGGCCGACCGACTTGGCGTCGCCCATGTGCGCGATGCCCACCACCAGCGTGGAGAACACCAGCGGGCCGATCAGCATCTTGATCAGGCGCAGGAAGACGTCGGAGACGATGGAGACGTAGTCCGCGATCTCCTTGGCGGCCTTCTTGTCGGGAAAGCTGGTGAAGATCATGTAACCGACGATGATGCCGAGCACCATGGCGATCAGGATCCAGGCGGCCATGGGCAGCTTTTTCTTCATGCGTATCCCCTTTGTCGTGTGAGAGTGGTTCTTTTCGAGTGCACGGGACCGACCCGGCACAGGGTATCCAAGAAAGGCGGATGCACGCAATGGCCCGCTGTCAGGATGCGGCGGCTGCCTACAATTCCTCACATGGATATCCGCTCGATCGAGTTTCGAGGCCAGCCGGCGTTGCACGCCGTGGCGGCCGATGGCAGCACGCTGACGGTGGCGCTGCATGGCGCCCAGGTGCTTTCCTGGGCCCCGGCCCGCGGTGGGGAGCGACTGTATCTGAGTCCGAAGGCCGTTTTTGACGGCCAAACCGCCATCCGCGGCGGCATTCCCCTGTGCTGCCCCCAGTTCAACCAGCGCGGCATGCTCCCCAAGCATGGCTTCATGCGCAATCTGCCTTGGATTCGCGAGGATTCGGGCGCGCCCGACACGCTGCGGCTGGTGCTGCGCGACAACGACGCCACCCGCCGGCTCTGGCCGCATGCCTTCGAAGCGCGGATGGACGCCACGCTCGCCGCCGGCCGGCTGCGCACCACGCTCACCCTGGCCAACACCGGCGACGCGCCCTGGCCGTTCTCGGCCGCGCTGCACACCTACCTGCGCGTGGACGACATCGCCGTGGTGCGCCTCAAAGGCCTGCAGGGCGCCGCCCGCTGGGACGCGGTGCGCGACGTGCGCCAGACCGAAACCGCTGCCGCGCTGCAGTTCGACGCCGAGTTCGACAGCGTCTACACGGCCCCGGCGCAGCCGCTGCGGCTGGTGCAGCCCGACGGCACGCTCGAAATCACCCAGAGCGAAACCTGCACCGAAACCGTGGTCTGGAACCCCGGCGCCGCGCTCGGTGCGACACTCGCGGACATGCCCCCAGAGGGCTTCCGCCACATGCTGTGCGTCGAGGCGGCCCGCATCGACGAACCCGTCGTGCTGGCGCCCGGCGCCCAATGGCAGGGCTGGCAACAGCTTTGCGTTCTCTGATTTCTCTCTGGTTCACCACCCCATGCTTGCCAAACGCATCATTCCCTGTCTCGACGTCACCGGCGGCCGCGTCGTCAAGGGCGTCAACTTCCTCGAGCTGCGCGATGCCGGCGACCCGGTCGAGATCGCGGCGCGCTACAACGCGCAGGGCGCCGACGAACTCACCTTCCTGGACATCACCGCCACCAGCGACGGCCGCGACCTGATCCTGCCGATCATCGAGGCGGTGGCCTCGCAGGTCTTCATTCCGCTGACCGTGGGCGGCGGCGTGCGCACGGTGGCCGACGTGCGCCGGTTGCTCAACGCGGGCGCCGACAAGACCAGCTTCAACTCGGCCGCCATCGCCGATCCGCAGGTGATCAGCGACGCGGCCCAGAAGTACGGCTCGCAGTGCATCGTGGTCGCCATCGACGCCAAGCGCCGCAGCCCCGAAGACGCCGCCACGCGCGGCGCGGGCTGGGACGTCTACAGCCACGGCGGGCGCAAGAACACCGGCCTGGACGTGGTGCAGTGGGCGACCGAGATGGCGCGCCGCGGCGCGGGCGAGATCCTGCTCACGAGCATGGACCGCGACGGCACCAAGAGCGGCTTCGACCTGGCCCTGACGCGCGCCGTGAGCGACGCGGTCAACGTGCCGGTGATCGCCTCGGGCGGCGTCGGCAGCCTCGACGACCTGGCCGACGGCATCCAGAAGGGCGGCGCCGACGCGGTGCTGGCCGCGAGCATCTTCCACTACGGCGAGCACACCGTGGGCGAGGCCAAGGCGCGCATGGCCGAGCGCGGGATTCCCGTGCGCATCGACGCCTGAGCGGGACCGGAAGGGTCTTTTCCTATCCTCGACAATATCCCCATGAATTGGCTCGATGAAGTGAAGTGGGACGCGAACGGGTTGGTGCCCGTGATCGCCCAGGAACAAGGCACGAACGACGTGCTCATGTTCGCGTGGATGAACCGCGAGGCGCTCGAGAAGACCGCCGAGCTGGGCCGCGCGGTGTATTTCAGCCGCTCGCGCAGCAAGCTGTGGTTCAAGGGCGAGGAGTCGGGCCACGTGCAGACCGTGCACGAGATCCGCCTCGACTGCGACAACGACGTGGTGCTGCTCAAGGTGACCCAGCTCGGCCACGAGCCCGGCATTGCCTGCCACACCGGCCGCCACAGCTGCTTCTTCAGCAAGTACGAAAAGGGCCAGTGGACCGTGGTCGAACCGGTCTTGAAAGACCCGGAGTCGATCTACAAATGAGCGCCACAGTGAACGATTCGAACACCTCCGACGCGCTCGCCCGCCTGGCTGCGGTGCTCGAGAGCCGCCTGCCCGCGAACGGCGGCGACCCCGAGAAGAGCTACGTGGCCCGGCTGCTGCACAAGGGCCCCGACGCCTTCCTCAAGAAGATCGGCGAGGAAGCCACCGAGGTCGTGATGGCCGCCAAGGACGCCGATCACGGCGGCGACCGCTCGAAAATAGTGAACGAAGTGGCCGACCTGTGGTTCCACACCATGGTGGCGCTGGCCCACTACGGTTTCTCGCCGGCCGACGTCGTCGCGGAGCTCGAGCGCCGCGAGGGCACCAGCGGCATCGAGGAAAAAGCCCTGCGCAAGGTGCAGGCCCGTGAAGCTTCCAACGACTGACTGATCGATTGAAAGGGCATCGACCATGGCCAATGACATCGTGAACGTGGAACCCGACGACTCCCTCAAGACCTGGGGCTGGGTCAGCTACGTGCTGCACCTGATCGTGGCCATCGGCGCGGTCGTGCCGGGCGCGCAGGCCTCCGTGCTGCTGCTGCTCATCGCCCTCCTGATCGATTTCGTGAAGCGCGACGACGCGGCCGGCACCTGGCAGGCCTCGCACTTCAGCTGGCGCATCCGCTCGGTGCTGTGGGCCGGCCTGCTGTACATCGTCACCTCGTGGCTCTGGCTGCTGCTGTTCGTGCCGGGCTGGATCGCCTGGAGCCTGATTTCGCTGTGGTTCCTCTACCGGATCGTGAAGGGCATGATCCGGATGAACGACGGCCGTCCCATGGAACCCAAAGATGTCATCTGATCCGAACTGCGTCTTCTGCAAAATCATCGAAGGCAAGATCCCCTCGCGCAAGGTCTACGAAGACGACGACCTGTTCGGTTTCCATGACATCTCGCCCTGGGCGCCGGTGCATTTCATGCTGGTGCCGAAGAAACACATCGCCTCGATGGCGCAGCTGACGCCCGAGGATTCGGCGCTCATGGGCAAGATCATGACGCTGGCCCCCCAGCTGGCGCTGGAGCAGGGCTGCAGGCCCTATCCGGACGGCGGCTATAGGGTCGTCGTGAACACCGGCGCCGAGGGCGGGCAGGAGGTTCACCATCTCCATGTGCACGTCATGGGCGGCCCCCGCCCCTGGCTTCGCGGCTGAGCAGGGTTAAGCCAAACTGTCACATTCCCCCCGACTAAAATCGGACACATTCTTAGGAGTTCTCCATGGGTTCTTTTTCCATCTGGCACTGGCTGATCGTGCTGCTCGTCGTGGTCATGATCTTCGGCACCAAGAAGCTGCGGAACATGGGTTCGGATCTCGGTGGCGCCGTCAAGGGTTTCAAGGACGGCATGAAGGACGGCTCGGCCTCCCCTGACGCCTCCGCTGCACCGGCCCCCACGCAGCAAGTGACCGGCCAGCCGGCCAACAGCGACAAGTCGACGATCGACGTCGAAGCGCGCCAGAAGTCCTGAGCACCGCAGGCACACATCCGTGATCGACCTCGGCATTGAGAAGCTGGCGCTCATCGGCGTCGTGGCGCTGATCGTGATCGGGCCGGAGAAGCTGCCGCGCGTTGCTCGCACGGTGGGCGCCCTGCTCGGCAAGGCGCAGCGCTACGTGAACGACGTCAAGGCCGAAGTCAACCGTTCGATGGAGCTCGACGAGCTTCGCAAGATGAAGACCACGGTCGAGGACGCGGCGCGCGATGTGGAGCACAGCATCCACACCGGCGCCAGCGAGTTCGAGAAGCAGTTTTCCGGCGCGTCCGGCGACACCCTGTCGGCACTGGCCGAGCCCGAGCAGGCGGTGCCCGAATACAGGCACCCCCGCAAGAACTGGCGCCTGAAGCAGGGCGCCACGCCGAACTGGTACAAGGCACGCAACGGCGTGCGCACCAAGGCGCTGTCGGGCGCGGCGCGGGTCGCCCGCTTCCGCCCCCACAAGATCAACTGACGCACGCGCACGCCCCGCGGCGTTCCCGGGCGCCCCGTGCGCCTGTGTCTTCTCCCACGCTTTCTCCTCTCCCATGGCCGATTCCGACAACAAGAACAAAGAAGAAGACGAGCTGGCGGGCACCGAGCAGCCGTTCGTGCAGCACCTGGTCGAGCTTCGGGACCGGCTGCTGTACTGCGTCTACGGCCTCGTGGTCGCGGGCATCCTGCTGGCGATCTGGCCCGGCCCGAGCGGGCTCATGGACATCATCGCCATGCCGATCCGCGCGCACATGCCGCCGGACGCCAAGCTGATCGCCATCGGCGTGTTCTCGCCGTTCTTCGTGCCGCTCAAGGTGCTGATGATGGCGGCCGTGCTGCTGGCGCTGCCCTGGCTCATGTACCAGGCCTGGATGTTCGTCGCGCCGGGCCTGTACAGCCACGAGAAGCGCTTCGCCTTGCCGCTGATCTTCTTCGGCAGCGTGCTGGCCTACGGCGGCATCGCCTTCGTGCAGCTGTTCGTGCTGGACAAGATGTTCGGCTTCATCCAGAAGTTCACGCCCGCGGCGGTGGCGGCCACGCCCGACATCTCGTCGTACGTGGAGGCCATCCTGTCGCTGTACATCGCCTTCGGCGTCGCCTTCCAGGTGCCGATCGTGGTAATGCTGCTGGTGCGCTTCGAGATGGTCACCATCGAGAAGCTGCGCTCGTTCCGCGGCTACTTCATCGTGATCGCCTTCGTGGTGGCCGCGGTGCTCACGCCGCCCGACGTGGTCTCGCAGCTCGCGCTGGCGGTGCCGATGTGCCTGCTGTACGAGGTGGGGATCATTGGGGCGCGCTACTTCGCAGGAACGGGCAAGGCGCCCGAGGGTGAAGAAGAGGGCGCGGGTTCGGGGTCTTCCGGCAGTTCCTGATCCGCCGGATCGATCGGCTCCTGCCCCCAAAACAAAAGCGGCCCTCGGGCCGCTTTTTTGTTGCTGTCTGATCTGCGGCCGGAGCCGCTGTCGTTTCCCGCCTACTCGTTGTTGGGCAACTGCTGCCGGATCGGACTCTTCGGTCGCAGCCCCGGTGTCACGTCCAGTTCCATCTTGTCGGTGCCGCGCTGCAGGGCGAAGCGTGCGGTGTCGCCTGGCTTGAGGCCGGCGACGGCGGTCAGCAGGGCCTGCACGCTGTCGGTCTTCTTCTCGCCCACCGATGTGATCACGTCGCCGGGGCGGATGCCGGCCTTGGCGGCAGGGCCGTTCTGCAGCACGCCGGTGATGATCACGCCCGCGTCGGCCTTCACGCCGAAAGTCTCGGCCAGTTCGGGCGACAGGTCGCTCGGCTCGACGCCGATCCAGCCGCGGCGCACCTGACCTTCCTTCACGATGCCCTCGAGCACGATCTTAGCCATCGACACCGGAATGGCGAAGCCGATGCCCATGCTCCCACCTGAGCGCGAGTAGATGGCGGTGTTGATGCCCTGCAGGTTGCCGTTGACGTCGATCAGCGCGCCGCCCGAGTTGCCGGGGTTGATGGCCGCGTCGGTCTGGATGAAGTTCTCGAACTGGTTGATGCCCAGCTGGTTGCGCCCCAGCGCCGAGACGATGCCGCTGGTCACGGTCTGGCCCACGCCGAAGGGGTTGCCGATGGCCAGCACCTGGTCGCCCACCAGCAGCTCGTCGGAGTTGCCCAGCACGATCACCGGCAGCTTGTCGAGCTCGATCTTGAGCACGGCCAGGTCGGTGTCGGGGTCGGTGCCGATCACCTTGCCGCGCGCGTGGCGGCTGTCGTTCAGGGTGACCTCGATTTCGTCGGCGCCCTCGACCACGTGGTTGTTGGTGAGGATGTAGCCGTCGGTGCTCACGATCACGCCGCTGCCCAGGCCCACCTGCGGCTGGTCGGCCTGGTCGCCGAAGAAGAAGCGGAACCACGGGTCGTTGCTGCGCGGGTGGCGCTGTGCGGCCTTGCTGGTGTTGATGCTCACGACCGCCGGCGAAGCCTTCTTGGCCGCCGCGCTCAGGCTGCCCGCGGCGGGCACGGCCGGCGAGCCGCTGGGCGCTTCCACGATGGACACCACGCCGCCCAGCGAGGTCGAGCGCTTGTGGATCCACTCGGGCTTGAGCGTCGCGACGACGAAATAGGCCGCCAGCAGGACGGTCACGGCTTGGGCAAAGAGCAGCCAGGTGCGTTTCATGAAAGCTTGAAGAAAGAGCGTTGGAAAAGCGCTGAAAGACGGCGCCGGTTGCAATTGTCCCTCAACCGGCCTGGCGCCATAGACCGCGCGGCAGGGTCGAGATTGCGCGGCCTGCGGGGCGTGAATACGGGCTAACCCTTAGTATCGGCAGGCGATCCGACCCGGATCGCCCCCTCAGGCCTTCCGCGCCGCCCACCCGGCGGACGCGGCCAGGCGATTCTTTCGTCGGCGTGCCACGCTCTGCCCCTATCCGGTTCAAGGCAGGCGAGCGGCCACGATACCCCTGCTGCCATGACCTCAGAAGCTACCTACACGGACGGCGCCACGCCCGCTCCGGCGCGCACGCTCGATGCGCGCGACTACAAGACCCTGGCCCTGTCCGCCCTCGGCGGCACGCTCGAGTTCTACGACTTCGTCATCTACGTCTTCTTCGCGACCGTGCTGGGCGCGCTGTTCTTCCCCGCCGACATGCCCGACTGGCTGCGCCAGCTGCAGACCTTCGGCATCTTCGCGGCGGGCTACCTCGCGCGGCCCGTGGGCGGCATCGTCATCGCGCACTTCGGCGACCTGCTGGGGCGCAAGCGCATGTTCACGCTGTCGATCTTCCTGATGGCGGCGCCCACGCTGGTGATCGGCCTCTTGCCCACCTACGCGAGCATCGGTGTCGCGGCGCCCCTGCTGCTGTTGGCGATGCGCGTGCTGCAGGGCGCGGCCATCGGCGGCGAGATGCCCGGCGCCTGGGTGTTCGTCGGCGAGCACGTGCCGGCCAAGCGCTACGGCTTCGGCATCGGCACGCTGACCTCGGGCATCACCGGCGGCATCCTGCTGGGCTCGCTGGTGGCCGTGGCCATCAACCGCCACTACTCGCCGGAGCAGGTGAACGACTTCGCCTGGCGCATTCCCTTCATCCTGGGCGGCGTGTTCGGGCTGTTCTCGGTCTACCTGCGGCGCTTCCTGCACGAGACGCCGGTCTTCAAGGAGCTGGCCGGCCGCAAGACGGTCGCCCGCGAGCTGCCGCTGCGCACGGTGCTGCGCGAGCACCGCCTGGCGAGCGTGTACGTGGGGCTGCAGACCTGGGTGCTGTCGGCCGCGATCGTGGTGGTGGTGCTGTACACGCCCACCTACCTGCAGAAGGTGCACCACATTCCGGCCGCGCTGGCGCTCGAGGCCAACGCGCTCGCCACGCTGACCCTGACCATCGGCTGTGTGATCGTCGGCTGGGCCAGCGACCGCATCGGCACGCGCGCCGTGATGCTGATCGGCTGGGGCGGTCTCTTTGCCACCGCCTACCTGTTCTACACCGGGCTGCCCGGCACGCCGGCCACGCTGTTCTGGCACTACGGGCTGGTGGGTCTCTTCGTGGGCACCATCGCCACGGTGCCGATCGCGGGCGTGCGGGCGTTTCCGGCGCCGGTGCGCTTCACGGGGCTTTCGTTCGCCTACAACATGTCTTATGCCGTCTTCGGCGGCCTGACGCCGGTGATCCTCACGCTCTGGCTGCAGCACGACACCATGGCGCCGGCGCACTACGTCGCCGCGCTGGCGGCGCTGGGCTTCCTGCTGGCCCTGTTGCCCCTGGCCGCACGCGGCCACCCGATGCGCGATGGCGCGCCGGCCACGGGGAGCGCGACAATGTCGCGATGAGCACCACACGCCACGAACTGCTTCACGCATTCGACCTGCTGCTGGCCCCCGGGCGCTTCAAGGATTACGGACCCAACGGCCTGCAGGTCGAAGGGCGCACCGTGGTCCGCAAGATCGTCTCGGGCGTGACCGCCAGCCGCGCGCTGATCGAGGCCGCGATCCACGCCGAGGCCGATGCCATCTTCGTCCACCACGGCCTGTTCTGGCGCGGCCAGGACGGCTGCGTCACCGGCTGGATGAAGCAGCGCCTGGGCCTGCTGCTGGGTGACGACGTCAACCTCTTCGCCTACCACCTGCCGCTCGACGCGCACCCCGAACTGGGCAACAACGCGCAGCTCGGCCTGCAACTGGGGCTCGTGGCGCACCCGGGGTCGGCAGGACGCTTCGGCGAACAGGAGCTGGGCTTCCTGGGCGCGCGCGAGAACGGCGAGAACTTCGCCAGCGCCAAGGCCCTGGCGACCCATGTCGAGAAGGTGCTGAAGCGCCCCGTCACGCTGGTCGACACGGCCCACCGCCCGATCAAGAACATCGCGTGGTGCACGGGCGGCGCCCAGGGCTACTTCGAGGCCGCCATTGCGGCCGGCGCCGACGCCTTCATCACCGGCGAGATTTCCGAGCCGCAGACGCACTACGCCCGCGAACTGGGCGTGGCCTTCCTGGCCTGCGGCCACCACGCCACCGAGCGCTACGGCGCGCAGGCCGTGGCGGCCCATGTGGCGGCCCAGCTCGGGCTGAAGCACGAATTCATCGACATCGACAACCCCGCATGAAGGCGCCGATCGCGATCACGCTCGGCGACCCGGCGGGTATCGGCCCCGAGATCATTGCCAAGGCCTTCCGCGACGCGCCCGATGCCGTGCGCGGTGCGTTCGTGGCCGGCGACGTCGGCACGCTGCGAAAAGCCTCGCAGGCGCTCGCGGCGCCGGGGCGGCTGGCGTGGCCTGTCGTGGAGATCGCCAGCGTCGCTGAAGTGGTTGCCGTGCCGCCGGGGTGCATCCCGGTGCTGCAGGTGATCGCGTCGCCGCAGGGCATCGTGCAGGGGCGCATCAGCGCCGAGGCCGGGCGCGCCGCCGGCGACTGTGTGGTGTGGGCTGCGCGCGCCGCATTGCGCGGCGAGATCTCGGCCCTTGTCACCGCGCCGCTGCACAAGGAAGCGCTGGCCGCGGCCGGCTTTCCGTACCCCGGCCACACCGAGCTGCTACAGGCCGAGGCCGCCGCCCATCTGGGCCGCACCGTGGCCGACGTGCCCGTGCGCATGATGCTGGCCAACGACGAGCTGCGCACCGTGCTCGTGAGCATCCACATGTCGCTGCGCGACGCCATCGAGGCCGTGCGCTTCGACGGCGTGCTGGACACGCTGCGCATCACCCATCGCGCCTTGACCCACGCGCTCGGCCGGCCGCCGCGCATCGGCGTGGCGGGGCTCAACCCGCACGCGGGCGAGGGCGGCCTGTTCGGTTCGGAAGAGCGCACCGTCATCGCGCCGGCCATCGAGGCCGCACGCGCCGAGGGCATCGACGCCCACGGGCCCCATGCGCCCGACACCGTCTTCATGCGCGCGCGCGCCAAGGCCGGCGTGCCGTCCAGCGGCGAGTTCGACGTAGTGATCGCGATGTACCACGACCAGGGCCTGATCCCGGTCAAGTACCTCGGGGTGGAGAAGGGCGTGAACGTGACGCTCGGGCTGCCGCTGGTGCGCACCAGCCCGGATCACGGCACCGCGTTCGACATCGCGGGCCAGGGCGTGGCCGATGCCTCGAGCCTCGTCGAGGCGCTGCGCATGGCGCGAACGCTGGCCGGCGCCTGAGCGCGCGGCCAGTAAGAAAAGCTCAGGGGCGCTTCAGGCTGTCGCGGATTTCGCGCAGCAGCGTGATGTCTTCCGGCGTGGCGGCCGGCGCTGCGGGCGCGGCCTCTTCGGTCTTGCGCAGCTTGTTGATCTGCTTGACCATGATGAAGATGATGAAGGCGAGGATCACGAAATTGACAGCAATCGTGATGAAGTTGCCATATGCCAGCACCGGCACGCCGGCCTTCTTCAACTCCGCCAGCGTGTTCGTCACGCCCGGCGGCACCGTGCCCAGGATCACGTAGAGGTTCGAGAAGTCGAGCTTCCCGAACACCATGCCCACCAGCGGCATGATGATGTCGGCCACGAGCGAGTCGACGATCTTGCCGAACGCCGCCCCGATGATCACGCCGACGGCGAGGTCGATGACGTTGCCCTTGACGGCAAACTCCTTGAATTCACTGAGGATGCTCATGATTCAGAAAGGGTGCTGAAGACCTGCTGTTGAAAGGGGTGCCAGTATGCCTGCGGAAGCGGGAGGGCAAGACGGCGGCGCGGCGGGTGATGCTGGACGGCAACTGAGGCATGACCGCTGGCGGCTCTTACCTGGAACGGACGGAGGGTACCCAGTCTCCGTAGCCAAACCTTGCCGACTACGCTTTGGAACGTCTTGTTTCCAATTTCGCGGGATGGGTAGAACCGGTCGGATACGCCGTGTTTTGCTCTCGAAAAGAAGGCAAAACGGCGCCGTACGAGCATTCCGGAAGCATCCTGGAACGCAGGCAAAGCCCCATTGACAGTGCACTGCACTGGTACGATGAGAGGGGAGCAGTGGGGAGCGGCCGCGCGAAATCGACCTTCAAGACTTCTGTCTTTCAGAGCGCATCCGGCCCGAGTGCGCCGAGTTCTTGCGTGACCCCGCGATGAATTCTGCACCTTTGTTGCCTGAATTTGCCAGTTTCAGCGCGACTATAGCTGTTCAAATTTTTACATAAATGGTGCCGCGTAGTGGCGGCGATCACAAGTGTTTGAAAAAGAAGCGCGATACAAGAGAGCGGATGTGCGAGCCTCGCATGCCTCCGGGAATTGCTGTTCTTTCGCCGCTTCGTTGTTGATACGACTGACTGACTTTCAAGGGACCTGAATTGAGAAGAGATGCGAAAGCCCTCGCGTGGGTAGCGCTTGCCGGCGCGGTATTGCTCCAAGGCTGTGCCGTGGTGCCCGGCATGGGTTCGGTGGAGCCTTACGAAGCGGGTGGCGAGCTGCCGTCACAGTTCCGCTACCTTCCCGATGAAGCGCCTGAAGGCGAAATCACTCCGATCTCGCTGGCGCTGGTGCGTACGCTAGCGGAGGTGTCGCCCAAGGGGGTACCGCCTGAGGTGCAGGCGCTATTCGGTAAAGGGGCTCGCTACACCATCGGGTCGGGTGATGTCGTGGGCGTCATCGTGTACGACCACCCTGAGTTGCTGCCCAATGCGGGTGCTGTGATTTCGCAGTCGGCCGACCCAACTGGTGTGCAGGTGGCGCCAGGTTTCATCGTCGATGCGGATGGTGAGATTGCCTTTCCCTACATCGGTCGCGTGCGCGTGGCAGGTCTGAGCGAAGGCGACGCTTCTGACCTGATCGGAAAGCTGCTGCGGCCGCATGTTCGCGATCCGCAAGTGACGGTGCGCATCCAGTCCTTCAGAAGCCGGCGCGCTTATGTGGAAGGCGAAGTGCGCGTTCCGGGGTCTCAGATCTTCACTGATGTGCCCATGACGCTGAACGAGGCAATCAACCGCGCCGGTGGCATGACGGCCAATGCCAATCGCGCGGCCGTTACGCTCATTCGCGATGGCCGCTCAGTCCCGATCGACATGACCCGGCTGCGTGAGGCTGGCTATGACGGGAACAACATTCCCCTCAAGAACGGCGACACCGTCCGCGTGGCACACCGCGAAGACTCCAAGGTATTCGTCATGGGCGAAATCATGGCGCCTGTTGCCTTGTCCATGCGCAGCAATGGCCGCTTGAGCCTGAGCGAGGCCTTGGGTGAGGCGGGAGGTCCGATGACGACCACTTCCAATGCCGGCCAGATCTACGTTGTTCGCCAAGGCGCGACCGGCGCGCCAGCCATATTCCATCTGAACGCCAAAAACCCGGCGACGATGGCTCTAGCCAGCCAGTTTCGGTTGCAGTCGCAGGACGTCGTGTATGTCGACCCGGTGCCGCTGGTCAAGTGGAACCGCGTAGTCAGTCTTATTTTGCCTTCGGCATCGGTAGTTAACAACGCCAGCGAGGTGTACGTCAGGCATCGCTAACCAATGGATCTGCTGCGCTTCTTGGTGGAGAGTAATTTGCGTTAAAGAGAAAAAATGACGAGTGCAACTGCGCGAAATTAAAAAAGATGGGAATTTTTAACCTGAATCGAGCGTTGAATATTGCCTTGCGTGCTGCAACCCTAGCTAGTCGTTTTTTTCTAATTTTTTTTCTGGCTCGATTTCTTGAGCCGGTTCAATTTGGTTTGTACGGCCTGCTTGCTGCCACCATTGGCTATTCTTTGTATTTACTGGGCTTCGATTTTTATACGTTTACAACTCGCGAATTACTCAAGCGAGAGCGTAGAGAATGGGGTGGTCTGCTGAAGGATCAAGGCGCGCTGTCGTTGGTGCTATATGCTGTCTTCATACCTCTGCTAAGTCTTGTATTTATTACGGGTATGCTACCTCGAAATCTATTGGGGTGGTCCCTTGTGTTGCTGATTCTTGAGCACGTGAATCAAGAATTAAGTCGTCTGCTAGTCGCTATTTCTGAACAACTCTTGGCCAGCGTAATACTCTTTCTTAGGCAAGGAACGTGGGCTATTGCGATTGCCGTGCTCATGACTATAGAGCCCGCAACAAGGTCATTAAGTTACGTGCTTGGTGCGTGGACGGTGGCAGGGGTGATTGCCGTTTTGGCTGGGTCTTATCGGCTTGCGCAACTTGGTATTGGCGGATGGCATAAAGAAATAGATTGGAAATGGATCGCCGTCGGCCTTAAAGTTTCTATCCCATTGTTGGCCGCCACGCTCGCGATTCGAGGGGTTTTTACTTTGGATCGTTACTGGCTTCAATCTCTGGGTGGCCTGGAAATTGTGGGGGCCTATGTTCTTTTTATGGGGGTTGGCGGAGCATTAATGACATTTCTTGATGCGGGCGTTTTTGCTTTTAGCTATCCCGGGCTAATTAGCGCTCATCAAAAACAGCAGCCCGAGGTATTTCGTGAAAATTTTCGCATGTTGCTGATACAAACGAGCGTGCTCTCTGCAGCTTTTTCTGTGGTGAGCTTGTTTTTGCTTCCGCTTTTGCTGGCTTGGCTCGCGAATCCACTCTATGCCGCACAACAGTATCTTTATCCATGGGTTCTGATCAGTATGGTTCTTTATGCCTTGGGCATGGTCCCGCATTACGCGCTTTACGCTCAAGGGATTGACCGCCCCATCATCCACAGCCACATCGCCAGTCTTGTCGTGTTTATTGTGGCTACCTGGGCGTTTTCCCTGCGCTGGCCACTGCTGGCCGTCCCACTTGGTTTGTGCGTAGCTTTCGCGCTTGTTCTTGTCTGGAAGGCGTGGGCTTTTTTTAAATTGACACCGTTGCATTACCGTTTCGCACAAGCGTGACTGACTGAATTGAAAGTCGCGCTTATATGAAATTAAAGAAGATATAGAAAGCTGCCAGTTCATGATTCCTTACGGTCGCCAAGACATTCATCAAGCAGACATCGACGCAGTGGTGAAAGTCCTGCACTCAACCAACCTCACGCAAGGGCCTGCAGTGCCGCGTTTTGAGCAAGCCGTGCTCAAGCATTGCAAGGCTAAACACGCTTTGGCCGTTAACAGCGCGACGTCCGCATTACATATCGCCT
Source organism: Variovorax sp. FW305-3-2-15-B-LB1 (assembly GCF_058787635.1). Taxonomy (NCBI): domain Bacteria; kingdom Pseudomonadati; phylum Pseudomonadota; class Betaproteobacteria; order Burkholderiales; family Comamonadaceae; genus Variovorax; species Variovorax sp. FW305-3-2-15-B-LB1. The sequence continues at coordinate 46,429 of NZ_JBYSZY010000035.1, forward strand.
GCCTAGCGCTTGACCTTGGTCCCGGTGACTGGCTATGGACTACCCCTAACACCTTTGTCGCTTCCGCCAATTGCGCTTTGTATTGTGGTGCCCAAGTCGATTTCGTCGACATTGACCCGCGCACCTATAATTTGTGTCCAAAGGCGTTGGAGCGAAAACTGATTGCTGCGAAAAAAATAGGTCGCTTGCCAAAAATTGTGGTGCCGGTTCATTTGTGCGGGCAGCCTTGCGAAATGCAGGCGATTTATGCACTCGGGCAGAAATTTGGGTTCAAGATAATTGAAGACGCTTCGCATGCGATTGGCGGAAAATATAAGGATGAACCGATCGGAAATTGCCGCTTTAGCGACATTACCGTTTTCAGCTTTCACCCGGTCAAAATCATAACCACCGCCGAAGGCGGGATGGCTTTGACAAACGACGACAAATTAGCTGAGCGTCTTGGCCTGCTGCGCAGCCACGGCATTACTCGCGACCCGGTGCTAATGACTAAAGGTATGGATGGTCCTTGGTACTATCAACAGGTCGCACTGGGCTATAACTACCGCATGACGGACCTCCAAGGCGCGCTGGGCGCTAGCCAGATGGATCGTCTGGAGCAATATGTTGCTCGCCGTCATGAATTGGCCAAGCGTTACGACGAGCAACTAAAAGATCTGCCAGTGACTATCCCATGGCAGCATCCGGATGGTTACTCGGGTCTGCACTTGTACGTTATTCGCTTGCAATTGGACAAGATCAGGAAAACGCATCTGCAGGTGTTTGAGGCCCTACGGGCACAAGACATCATTGTTAATCTGCATTACATCCCGATTCACACCCAACCCTATTATCAGAAGATGGGTTTCGCGGTCGGCGAATTTCCGGAGGCCGAACGCTACTACGCTGAAGCCATAAGCATTCCCATGTACCCTGCCATGACTGAAGTGCAGCAGGACGAAGTCGTCTGTTGTTTGCGAGAAGCGCTTGGAGCATGAGGCTTGCCATCATTCCTGCGCGCGGTGGCAGCAAGCGCATTCCGCGGAAAAATATCAAGCCATTTTGCGGTAAGCCCATGATCGCTTGGCCGATTGAGGTGGCGCTACAAAGCGGCTGTTTCGATCAGATCGTGGTGTCCACAGACGACGCCGAGATCGCCGAAGTCGCTCGCCAGTATGGCGCGCAAGTACCGTTTATGCGACCGGCAGAACTCTCTGATGATCACACCGGCACCACCGCAGTCATCGCACATGGCATCGACTGGTTCGCCGCGAGGGAGCAGGCGCCCGTGCAGGTTTGCTGCGTGTACGCAACTGCCCCGTTCATCAGTGCTGACGACCTTCGCCGAGGCCTTACCGTGCTGGCTGAAACAGGCAGCGATTACAGTTTTTCGGTCACCAATTACGCCTTCCCCATCCAGCGTGCCGTCCGCATTAATGCCACTGGCCGGATCGAGATGTTCGATCCCGCGAACTTCGGTGTGCGATCACAGGATCTCGAAGAGGCGTATCACGACGCAGGCCAGTTCTACTGGGGTCGCGCGGACGCTTGGAGACAGGGGAAGCTGATATTCGGTCCGGGGGCCGTACCGGTCATGTTGCCCCGGCATAAGGTGCAAGACATCGACACTCCCGAAGACTGGACCCGGGCTGAATGGATGTTCAAGGCCCTGCAAGCGGAAGCCAACGGCGCATAGCAAGCATGAAGATCGCTTTTCGCACCGACGCCTCCCTACAGATCGGCAGTGGTCACGTTATGCGCTGCCTGACGTTGGCTGATGCGCTCAAAGCTCAAGGCGCGGATTGCCACTTCATTAGCCGCGAGCACCCCGGTCATTTGCTGGAAGTCATTCGCCAGCGCGGTCACGAGATAAGTTGCCTAGAAATGTATGGGCAGAATTCGCAAGGCATTCCAATAAGCCAAACGAAAAAAATCGGGGACCCGCAGCGGGGACCCGCGCACGCCGCTTGGCTGGGCAGCACTTGGCAGAATGATGCGCGAGACACGGCCTCCATCCTCGCGAGTCTGAAACCCGAGTGGCTGGTCGTGGACCATTACGCCCTTGACCACCATTGGGAAGAGGTGATCGCGCCGCACCATCGCCAGTTGTTGGTCATCGATGATCTTGCAGATCGGGTCCATCACTGCGATCTGCTGCTCGATCAGAACCTGGGCAGGCGGCCGCAAGACTATACCGCTTTGGTGCCACCGCTTTGCGAGCTTCTAATCGGTCCGCACTTTGCACTTTTGCGCCCGGAGTTTGCCGCCTTGCGGTCCTACAGCTTGCAACGCCGTCGGGCGCAGCCCGCCTTGCGACATCTGCTCATTTCGCTGGGAGGGGTCGATCAACCCAACGCTACCGGACTGGTGCTCCAAGCGCTTCGCACCTGCGCCCTGCCCCTGGAGTGTCATATCACTGTGGTAATGGGTTTGACGGCGCCTTGGTTGCAAAACGTTCGAGAACTAGCGATGCAAATGCCATGGCCGACCGCAGTGGTGGTCAATGTCGACGACATGGCCCAGCGCATGGCCGACAGTGATCTGGCAATTGGCGCCGCCGGCAGCACGTCGTGGGAGCGGTGCTGCCTTGGTCTGCCGACATTGATCGTGGTGTTGGCCGAAAACCAGCGAGCTGGGGCCCAAGCCTTGGCAGCGGCACACGCGGCCCGTCTGATGGGAGCTGCAGGTGATATCGCTGCACAACTCCCCGAAGCTATACAGGAATTGATCGATCCAAGGCGCGCGGCAAATCTAAGCCTCGCCGCAAGTGCAGTCACTGATGGGCGAGGCATTGAAAAAATAATGAAGGCAATGGGAGTAGTCGATGCCTGAGTCGATTCCGGTTTCTTCTCGTATTCGGGCCATGATCCATGCCGATCTGGCGCTTGTGCTGGATTGGCGCAATCATCCGAAAATTCGACGGTATATGTACACTCAGCACGAAATTACGCTAGCTGAACATCAAGGCTGGTTCGAACGCTGCTTGCCGGATCCAAGAAAGCATTTGTTGATTTTTGAAATCAACCAACAGCCTCTGGGGTTCGTGAGTTTTGGTGAGACGGGAATCGGTGGTATCGCCAATTGGGGATTTTACGTTGCGCCAGATGCACCTAAAGGAAGCGGGCAGCAGCTTGGTCACGCAGCACTCAGCCATGCGTTTACTGAACTGAAACTGCAAAAAATAAGTGGCGAGGCATTGGCGTATAACCAGCGCTCTATTCGGTTTCACCAAAAACTCGGTTTCCAAGAGGAAGGAATTCTGCGTGACCAGCACTTCGACGGCTATCAATATAGCCACGTCATCTGTTTTGGGTTGCTACGCAGTGAATGGCAATCAAGAATCTGACACAAGAGAGAATACCATGTCGAATTTCCCTAGTATCACCATTGCAGGTCGGCGAATTGCTACTGATGAGGTGCCCTACGTGATTGCCGAAATGTCCGCCAATCACAATGGCAATATTGAGACCGCATTCAAACTCATTGAGGCCGCTAAACAGGCTGGCGCTGATGCCGTCAAATTGCAAACATACCGCCCCGACACTATAACGCTTGACTGCGACACGGAAGATTTTTGCATTCGCGGCGGACTATGGGATGGTAGGACGCTGTATGAACTCTACGAGGAGGCCCACATGCCATGGGATTGGCACGCTCCGTTATTTGCGCACGCTCGTAAACACGGAATTACCATCTTCAGTTCGCCTTTTGACAATACCGCCGTTGATCTGTTGGAAGATCTGAATGCTCCAGCTTACAAAATTGCATCTTTTGAAGCCGTTGATATTCCGCTCATTAAATACGTCGCCAGTACGGGCAAACCCATGATTATTTCTACCGGCATGGCGGACGCGGAAGAGATTAAGGAAGCCATCGACGCTGCGCACGAAGGCGGTTGCAAAGAATTGGCCATCTTGCATTGCGTCAGTGGGTACCCCGCGCCTTCGAATGATTACAACCTGCACACCATCACCGACATGATCCAGCGCTTCGGCCTGACTGTCGGTCTTTCTGACCATACGTTAGACAACACAACCGCTATTGCTAGTGTGGCTACCGGTGCGTGCATCATTGAAAAGCATTTCACTTTGGACCGCAATGGCGGCGGGCCGGACGACAGCTTTTCTCTTGAGCCCGTCGAACTGGCTGCTTTGTGCAATGACAGCAGGACGGCTTGGACTGCACTCGGACGGGTGGACTATGGTCGAAAATCCAGTGAGCAGGGTAATGTGAAATTTCGACGCTCATTGTATTTCGTGCGGGATTTGAAAGCCGGTGAAATAATTTCTGCAGATTGCATGCGTAGCGTAAGGCCAGGTTTTGGGGTCTCGCCTCGCATGTATGAAAAAATTATTGGGCTTAAATTGAACTGCGATGTGCAAAAAAATACCCCAGTAAAAATTAATTACTTTGATCTGCCGGTAGCGTCTGATTTTTATGAAAATAAAATATCATAACGTTGCTCAAATAATTCCGGCTGCATATGTGCTGCTATATTTTCTTAGATTTTTGTTTGACGAATCTGTTGCATCGTCAATTGCAGCAGTTCTTGGTGTCTTAGGTGTCTTGTCGGCCTTTGTATTTTTTCGAACTCAAAATAAGAAAAGATCAGAAACTGCGCTCGGTTTTTTGATTTTGATGTTGGCGATTGGGATTTTCAATGCAGGGCTGAGCAAAAATGACGTTGCAATTTCTTTGCTTCAATCGCTCACGTACTCCTGTGCTGCACTGTCTTTTTTTTGTGTTAAATTGAATTTAAGGCTATATAAATCGATGCTATTGATTTTGGCTGGGTATTTTCTATTCCAGATGATAATTGGGACAAATCCAAATGAAATGTTTCTGATTAGCCAAAATTATGTTTCGATAATTTTCATCTTGTCTTTGTGCGTGTACTATGTGGCTTGTGATCAAAATGGAAAAAGGCCCGAAATCTATCCGGCCTTGATTGGAATTGCAATATGCATCTGGGCGGGCGGACGAAGCGGAATTTTATCCGTGGCAATGCTGGCTTTGGCAACAATGTTTTTTTTAAGGAGAATGAATCGTACCTGGTTGATTGTTGCCTTGTTGTTTTGTGTGTCCGTTTACGTGGCGATATTGAATGTTGAAATTCTGGGGGATTTCTATGGTCTTGAGCGGCTTGCACGCCTCGGCCTTGTGGATGTGCGAGATGAAATAAATGCAGCGTATGTTCAAAGAATTTCTACGTCTTTTTACGAGCTATTTTTCGGTGCGCCGCTAAACGAGATTTCAGAAATAAGTGTGCTGGGCGGGAATCCCCATAATTCATATATCCGCCTTCATACGCAATACGGTGCAATTGGATTTGTGTTGTTGCTTGGGATGCTCGGGTGGGGGTTATTTCGCGCCATGATTGGCGGCGCATATATTTTTGTGGCGATTGTATTTGTATCCATGTTGAGAATCTCTTCGGATATCGCGGCGTTCCATGGGCCGTTGGATCTTATTTTGTACTACGGAATTTTTGCAACCCTATTTGGTCTAGGTCTGGGCGAGCGAAAATATAAACTCTTTAATGAGTGAGGATGAGTTTCGTTGTCGCGAAAATGGCTATGAGTAATTTCCTGATTAAAGAAAAATTCGATAATTGCATCTACTCTGCATACAATTTAATTTCTGATCTGAATTTTAATTTCAATTTGAAGTTGAAGAATAGGTTGAGGCGCAACTCTGATTTTGAAAATATTCATCACGGTCGCAGATGCTTCATCTTGGCGACGGGCCCCTCAATTAACGAGCTTACTGCGGAGGATGTTGAGGGGGTGGGCCGTGAGATCACCATCGGCGTCAATTCCATGTATAAGTCAAAAAAATTGGATCGACTTATTCCGAATTACTACGCGCTGCTCGACAACCATTATTGGGGGCTGAGTTCCGGTGAGTTCGCTGAAGTGGCAAGAAAATATGCTGCAAATCCACCAACTTTTATTACCGATATTAGAGCAGCGGAAATTGCGTCGGCCGCGATACCCGACGTTCAGCATATTTGCTTGCGTGCGAAAAATTACCCAATTAATAACATGAGATACGATCCGACAGGAAATATGTCGATTGCAATGAATGTTGTGGGGTCGTCGATATTGTTGGCGATTTATATGGGGTTTAAAGAGATTTATTTGCTCGGCTGCGACTTTAATTCTTTTTGCATGCAAAAAATGGCACACTGCTATGACGATACGGAAGAGTTAAATGGATTGCCCACATTCAATCTGTCATTTTATTTGAAATACTATCACATAACAGCTGAATTTCATTATCTGATTGCGCGCTTGGCCAAGGAGCAATCAATCCGCATAGTGAATTTGTCTGAAAAAAGCCTATTGGATGCTTATCCTCGAGGGGACCTGAGAAAGGCACTGAGGTTGCAATGAGAAGTCTTTCTAAAATTCGAGTATTTATAAGAAAGCACATTCCTTATGAAATATACAGAAATGTGATGTGCCGCATAAAAATATGGCGATATGGCCTCGAAAAAGTGCACAAAACATTTCTCGTGACCGGATCATCGGTAATTTCAAGGGATTTTGTTGCTGGCTCAAATGGGTTTATGGCTTCAGGTTGTCGAATTTGTCCCGGAGTGCGTGTTGGCCGTTTTGTAATGTTCGGCCCGGATGTGGCAATATGTGGCGGGGATCATATATACGATAAGCCGGGTGTTCCAATGATTTATGCGGGAAGGCCTGAGCCAAGATTGACAAATATCGGCTCCGATGTGTGGATAGGGCAGGGAGCATTGATTATGGCTGGTCTGACAATTGGAGATGGCGCAATTATTGCGGCCGGATCGGTGGTGACCCGAGATGTTCCCGCGTATGAAGTTTTTGGGGGAGTGCCCGCAAAAAAAATCAAGAGCAGATTTAGAAATTTAGATGAAGTTGAAATTCATAAATCTATGCTCAAAAAATCGAACTTTGATGGCGTCTATTGCGAACCTATAGAACTGAATAGTCATGAAATTTAGCGATAAAGCACTACTTTTGACCGGCGGTACCGGCTCCTTCGGGAATGCTGTCCTCCAGCGTTTTCTCTCTACGGATATTGCTGAAATTCGCATCTTCAGCCGTGATGAAAAAAAGCAAGATGACATGCGCAAGCGCTACCACCATCCTCGGCTTAAGTTCTACGTAGGGGACGTACGCGATGCGCGTAGCGTGGCATCCGCAATGCGGGGCGTGGACTACGTTTTTCATGCCGCAGCGCTCAAGCAGGTTCCGTCCTGTGAGTTTCATCCCATGCAGGCTGTGCGCACTAATGTATTGGGTACAGAGAACGTGCTTGAGGCCGCCATTGCAGCAGGCGTGAAGCGGGTGGTATGCCTGAGCACCGACAAAGCGGTGTACCCCATCAACGCTATGGGCATATCCAAGGCCATGATGGAAAAGGTAATGGTCGCTGCCAGCCGCAATTTGGAGGGCACGGGAACCGTAATTTGCGGTACTCGCTATGGCAACGTTATGGCCTCGCGAGGCTCAGTGATTCCGCTGTTTGTCGATCAAGTTTTTGCTGGGAAGCCCATTACTGTGACGGACCCTGCAATGACACGTTTCATGATGACTTTGGCCGATGCGGTGGATTTGGTGCTATATGCGTTTGATCACGGGAATAATGGTGACATATTTGTGCAGAAGGCCCCAGCAGCTACGGTGGAGGTGTTAACTCGGAGTATTTTGGAATTGATGGGAAAACCCGATCATCCGGTGCATGTGATGGGGACACGGCACGGGGAAAAACTCTATGAAGCGCTGCTGAGCCGTGAAGAAATGGCTTGTGCCGAAGATATGGGGGACTATTTTCGGGTGCCGCCTGATGGGCGTGATTTGAATTACGCTAAATTCGTCGATCAAGGCGACACTCGCTTGACGCAAAGTGCGCATGGCGACGAGTACAACTCGCATAACACCGATCGGCTCGACATGGGGGGCATGAAGAAGTTACTGCTCAAGCTAGATTTCATGCAACGAATCGCGCGTGGTGAGCGGGTTTTGGCGGAAGACTGAACGTATGAAGGTTTTGATCACTGGGGCCGACGGCTTCATCGGGAAGAATCTGCAACTGCACCTAGCTGAGCGCAAGGATGTGGAGATGGTTTGTTATACCCGGGGCAATAAGGCCGCTGATCTTCCCGCTCTGTTGCAAGGGGTGGGCTTCGTTTTCCATTTGGCGGGGGTTAACCGGCCACAGGATCCGCAAGATTTTTATAAAGGCAATGTGGACTTAACGCAAGCACTGTGCGACGCCATCGTCGCTACAACTAATGCTACCGGTGTGGCAGTGCCTGTAATTTTCACGTCGTCAACACAGGCTGCATCCAATAACCTATATGGCCATAGCAAGCGTGGCGCGGAAGATGCGTTAGTTAATTTGGCCCGCATTCACCAAGTGCCGGTACATATATTCCGGTTGCCAAACGTATTTGGCAAATGGTGTAAGCCGAACTACAACTCTGTGGTAGCCACGTTTTGCCATAACATCGCGCGCGGCTTGCCAATTCAGATAAACGATCCGGCTGCGGCGGTCACATTGGTATATATCGACAATGTGATTGAGCGCTTTGTGCAATTGATGGATGGTGCCAACCCGGCTGTGGACACAGACGGTTTTTCTATCGTAGCGCCGGAATACACCACTACTGTGGGCGAGTTGGCGCATCAGATTCAGGCGTTTAAAGAGAGTCGCGCCACTCTTATTACAGAGCGCGTAGGTACTGGCTTGATGCGGGCGCTTTATGCAACCTACGTTAGCTATCTTCCGGTCGAGCAGTTTGCTTATCTGGTGCAGCAGCATAGCGACGCTCGCGGCGTCTTTGTCGAGATGTTAAAGACTCAGGACAGCGGTCAGTTTTCGTTCTTCACGGCTCATCCCGGTATCACACGGGGCGGGCATTACCACCACACGAAGACCGAAAAATTCTTGGTAATCAAAGGAGATGCTCTCTTCAAGTTTCGACACACGCAAACGGGGGAAAGGCACGAACTGATCACCAGTGGAGAGCGGTCCCAGATTGTTGAAACTATTCCCGGCTGGACGCACGACATTACCAACATCGGTTCTGACGAGATGGTTGTGATGTTGTGGGCAAATGAGGTTTTTGATCGCGCTCGTCCCGACACATTTGCGTGCACCGTTTAGGGAAGCAGTAGCCATTTCTACGATGAAAAAACTCAAAGTCATGACCGTGGTCGGTACCAGGCCCGAGATCATTCGCCTGTCGCGCGTACTGGCCAGACTGGACGAGCATTGCGACCACGTGCTGGTGCATACTGGCCAAAACTACGACTACGAACTCAACCAGGTCTTTTTCGACGATCTGGGCGTGCGTAAGCCCGACCACTTTTTGAACAGCGCGGCCAACGCCACCAGCGCGGCGCACACCATCGGCAATCTCATCATCGTGGTCGACCAAGTGCTGGGCGAGGTGCAGCCCGAGGCGATGCTTGTCCTGGGTGACACCAACAGCTGCCTCTCGGTGATTCCGGCCAAGCGCCGCAAGATTCCGATTTTTCACATGGAAGCGGGCAACCGTTGCTTCGACCAGCGCGTGCCCGAGGAGACCAACCGCCGCATCGTGGACCACACTGCGGACGTCAACCTCACTTACAGCACGATCGCGCGCGACTACCTGTTGCGCGAAGGGCTGCCGCCAGATCTGGTCATCAAGACCGGCAGCCCGATGTTCGAGGTGCTGACGCATTACCGCCCGCGCATCGAGGCGTCCGATGTGCTGGACCGGCTTGGCCTGCAGGCTGAGCAGTACTTCGTGGTCAGTGCCCATCGCGAAGAGAACATCGAATCGCCGCAGTCCTTTGCCAAGCTGGTGGCGGTGCTCAATGCCGTCGCCGAAGACCACGACCTGCCGGTCATCGTCTCGACGCACCCGCGCACGCAAAAGCGCATCGATGCTACGGGCGCTCGCTTTCATCCGCAGGTGCGGCTGTTGAAGCCGCTGGGCTTTCACGACTACGTGAAGCTGCAGCTCTCGGCGCGCACCACGTTGTCCGACAGCGGCACGATCAACGAGGAGTCGTCGATCCTGAATTTTCCGGCGCTCAATCTGCGCGAGGCGCATGAACGGCCCGAAGGGATGGAAGAGGCCGCCGTGATGATGGTGGGCCTCGAGGTGGAGCGTGTGCGCCAGGGGCTGGCGATTCTGGAGAGCCAGCCGCGAGGCGATGCGCGCGGCTTGCGTCAGGTGGCCGACTACAGCATGCCCAATGTGTCGGACAAGGTGCTGCGGATCGTTCACAGCTACACCGACTACGTGAACCGCGTGGTCTGGAAGAAGTACTGACGTCACTATGCGATTGCTCGTCGTCTCTCAGTACTTTTGGCCGGAAAACTTCAGGATCAATGATCTTGTCGCCGAATTCGTGCGGCGTGGTCACCAAGTCACGGTGCTGACCGGCGTGCCCAACTACCCCGACGGCAAAGTCTTCCCCGCGTACCGCGATGACCCCGAGAAGTTTGCGCGCTATGAAGGCGCGGAGGTCGTCCGGGTGCCCATGTCTGTACGTGGAAAGGGAGGCATCCGGTTAATGCTGAACTTTGCAACCTTCGCGATCAGTGCCTCCGTGCTTGGGATGTGGAAGCTGCGAGGGCGCGACTTTGACGCGGTTCTCGCCTATGAGCCATCGCCCATCACGGTCGGCGTGCCCGCAGTTGCATTGCGAGCGGTAAAACGGGCACCGCTGGCTTTCTGGGTTCTTGACCTCTGGCCCGAGACGCTGGAAGCCATTGGCGTGGTTCGTTCGCCTTTCATCCTGCGTTCAGTGGGACGGCTTGTGTCGTTCATCTACAAGCGCTGCGACCTGATCCTGGCGCAGTCGAAAAGCTTTGTGCCTCAAATCAAGAAGTACGCGGGCAACAGCGGCCGAATCGAGTACTTCCCCAGTTGGGCCGAGACGCTGTTCGATGTAGAACAAGCGGTTGCTGCGCCTGAGGTACAGGTCCAACCGGAAAGCTTCAATGTGATGTTCGCTGGAAACATCGGCGATGCTCAAGATTTTCCGGCGATCCTTGCGGCGGCAGAGATGCTCAAGGAACACAGAAACATCCGTTGGTTGATCGTTGGTGATGGCCGAATGGCGCAGTGGGTGGCCGCTGAAATCCAGCGGCGCGGATTGCAGGAGTGCGTCCACATGCTGGGACGGCACCCAGTGGAGCGAATGTCCTCTTTCTTCAAGCATGCCGACGCATTGCTGGTCAGCTTGAAGAACGAGCCGATCTTCTCCATGACCATTCCTGGCAAGCTCCAGTCGTATCTGGCAGCAGGCGTTCCCGTATTGGCCATGCTGAACGGCGAAGGTGCTGACGTGGTGAAAAATGCCGCGGCTGGTTTGACTTGCAACGCAGGGGATCGCAAGGAGCTTGCCAAGGCAGTTCTGGATCTCTCGAAAAAATCGGCTGAAGAACGCGAGGCAATGGGCGCGAATGGCCTTGCGTTGAGTGCCAGCGAATTCGAGCGAGGCTCGCTGATCAATCGATTGGAAGGATGGCTTCAGTCGCTGTCCTTTCCCGCCTCGGCCACAAAAAAACAAAGCGAGGCAAGATGATCTTGGTAACGGGAGCGACGGGCTTTGTAGGTACTGCGCTGATTGCGCGGCTGCTCGCTGATGGCCTGCCTGTACGCGCGGCGATTCGTCGTGAATCCGCGCTCGAGAAGTTCAAGGTCGAAACCGCGATGGTCGGCGACCTCAGCGCGGAAACTGACTGGCAAGAAGCTGTCGCAAATGTTGACGCTGTGATCCACACCGCCGCCCGCGTCCACGTGATGTCGGACGGTGCGAGCGATCCATTGATGGAATATCGGCGCACGAATCTTCATGGAACGTTGCGACTGGCGCGGCAAGCCGCAGAGGCGGGGGTGCGACGCTTTGTCTTCGTGAGCTCCATCAAAGCCAACGGAGAAGCAACGTCGATCGGCAGTGCTTTTTCAGCGGATGGGCCGACAGCGCCGGTGGATCCATACGGCGTTTCCAAACTGGAGGCGGAGCAGGCCTTGCGAGAACTGGCAACGCAAACCGGAATGGAAGTGGTGATCGTTCGTCCGCCTCTCGTGTACGGCCCGGGCGTCAAGGCGAACTTCCGCACGATGATGAGCATCGTCGCGCACCGAACTCCGTTGCCGCTCGGGGGCATCACCGGCAATCGCAGAAGCATGGTGTCGCTCGACAACTTGGTGGATCTGTTGACCTCTTGCGTGCACCACCCCGCAGCGGGCAATCAGACTTTTCTGGTTTCGGACGGTGAAGATCTTTCCACCGCACAACTGCTGAAACGCCTGGGGCAGGCCATGGGGAAGCCTGCGCGGCTGCTTCCTGTTCCGGCGAGTTGGTTGGAGCGAGGCGCTTCGATGCTGGGTCAAGCCCATGTCGCGCAACGACTCTGTGGCTCTTTGCAAGTCGACATTTCAAAGACGAGGGACTTGCTGGGGTGGACGCCCCCCATTTCGGTTGACGAGGGCTTGAAAAGGACTGCAGAAGGATATTGGCGTGAAGCGTCTGTTTGATTTGTTTTTGGCATTGTGCGCGGGGGGCGTGTTGCTGTTGCCCATCATGATCGTGGCGATAGCAGTACGCCTTACCTCTCGCGGGCCTGCTCTCTACTGGTCTGATCGGATCGGCCGCGATAACCGCATTTTCAAGATGCCCAAGTTCCGTAGCATGCGTGTCGGTACGCCGGCAGTAGCTACGCATTTGTTGTCCGACCCCAGGGTGTATCTGACGCCTATCGGCTCTTTTCTGCGCAAAAGCAGTCTCGACGAACTGCCGCAACTCTGGAGCATCTTGGTCGGGGACATGAGTTTTGTGGGGCCCCGACCAGCGCTCTTCAATCAGCAGGATCTGATCGATCTGCGGACGCAGCATGGTGTGGATGTATTGGCGCCGGGCCTGACGGGCTGGGCGCAGGTGAATGGACGCGATGAATTACCTATCCCTGCCAAGGTCCAGCTCGATATCGAATACCTTCAGCGTCGCTCGTTCTGGTTTGATATCCGCATCCTATGGCTTACCTTCGTCAAGGTGCTGAGGCGCGAAGGTGTGACGCACTGAATATGAGGCAGCAGATGAAAAAGCGCTTGCTGATCATTGGCGCGGGTGGTCACGGACGTTCCGTTGCTGAGGCCGCATTGCTCGGGCAGGACTATGCATTGACGGCGTTCCTGGACGACGCGGCCAAGTCACAGCAGCATCATTTGTGGGGCTGCCCGGTCTGGGGCACAACCGCAATGCTGGCCGACTGCCGTGGCCGAATCGATACGGTGATCGTGGCGATCGGCAATAACGCGTTGCGCGAGGCTCTGCATCAGCAAGTAAAGGCGCAGGGATTGACGCTGGCGATGGTGGTTCATCCGGCAGCCATCGTGTCGCCCACAGCCACCATCGGGGAGGGCAGTGCCATCATGGCCGGCGCTATCGTCGGAACCGGGGCTCAGCTGGGCGAGGGCGTTATCGTCAACTGCGGCGCTGTTGTCGATCATGACTGTGTGGTGGAGTCATTTGGTCATCTCGGTGTCAATACGAGCATGGCTGGAGGCAGTGTGCTTGGGCGTTCGGCGTGGATGCGTGTGGGCTCAGCGCTCGCTTATGGAGTCAAGATTCCCGCTGAATGTGTGCTGCGTGCGGGCGAAGTGGTTGAGGCCTGAACTGATGCCTCATGCTGCTCGTGCCCAAAAGAGAGTAACCAGGTGAGATTGAATATTGGTCTGCTATCGGCTTGGGCTTTCTGGGCTTGTGTTTGTGCAATTCTTGCGTTGTCGCTCGCACCTCCCTCGACGTTCATGCCCACCACCGGCTGGGACAAGAGCAATCATGTACTGGCCTTTGCAACATTGGCCTTCCTGGCGCACAAGGCATGGCCGAGGCGATTGAGCTTGGTGCTGTCGAGCCTGTTGGCCTATGGTGCGCTCATCGAGTTGCTGCAGTCTTTCACGCCTGATCGGTACGCTGAGTGGAGCGACCTCTGGGCGGATGGCCTCGGCCTCCTTGTCGGGCAGGTGTTCGCGCGACTGATGAGCTGGGTGGCCCAGCGATAATCAGGTTCCTGATTTCCCCCCTACGTTGTCGGCCCTGCAAATCCCTGGTAACACACACGAATACTGAGTTTCGTTGGTTCGTATAGGTTGCCGATCCGCGAGGATCGTTGGATCCGACGCTGATTCCCGGAAGTGTTGTCAGCGCCCCAGTCAGCCGACATCGCGGATTTTTCCCGCCCGCGCCTGGCCTAGATGATCGATCTGCGCCACCCCTTGGTGATGCTGGCCAGCCGACTCCCTGGGCGCAAATCGAGGCGGCACCAGCATCGCATTTCGCCCGCCTGATGCGTGAGGTTGTGGGGCGTGGTGCAGCCCAATCCGGGCATCCAGATCACCCATCGGGGCAGGGTCAAGGCCTTGGGCGATTGGCAGTGCGCCGTGGGCTTCACCATCCGGTGGCTGCTGCGCGCCGCATCTGCGCATGCGGGCCTCCAGGGCGACCAGCTCGGTCGGGTGAGTTTTACAGGGTCGACTACTTCGGTGCCTGCCTACCCCGTTCTCAACCTCACCGGCTCCGAAGGACCAATTTATTTCGAAAGCGAATGGACCCTCATGAACTTCAAGGTTTGTTGCCACCATTCAGCATTCGGGTCCCATTCTTTATGCGGCTCATGATTCCAGATGACAATGCCGTCGGCATATTTATAGCAAGTCTCTAACTCTAAATTCCAATATTCTGCAGACAAATATTTCCCGGTGAGTTCTCGATCTCCGCCGTGATACTTTGGCCATAAAAAGCAGTAGACAGGCTTGCCAAAAGACTTGCTGATTCGCAAAGCTTCTTCTGCGTAAGTCTTCCATCCTTGCTGATCGCCATAGAGCGTATAGAGCGACGGAAATATGGCATCCACGTGTGGTGCAAAATCCTCAGAGGCTCTCTTGTTTAAATTTTCCCAACTTCTCTTTTCCAATTTTCTCGCCACATCAACTACTGACCAATATCTCATGGTCGGAACGACGTCATAGTACCCAACTTTGATCCCAGGACGCGCGACTCTGATTTTTTCCAAGACATTTAAAAATTTTTCTCTATTTTTCTCTCGGACATTCTCGTTATCCGAATAAATGCTCCAACGCTCAATATCAAGTATCAATGGCAATGGTCCGAGCTTTATTCCATTTATCACTCTCTTCAACTCTTCGCCTTCAAGGATTTGGTCTGATTTCCTAGAAGGAAAGAGCAAGGCCTCGTAGATCATGGGGCTCTTCGGAACTCCGTAAAAAGAAAGATCCACTGCATTCTTGTAGTTCATGGAATGCGTTACGATAAAAGTTTTGCTTGCCGGCTGTGCATGCGATCCACTACTCGCACCAAGAAGTGCCAAGATAAAAACTGCGAGATAAAATCTCATTAGCGCAATTCCCTTCATATTTTAGTTGGGCGGTGAAGCTGGCTGGCCTAAAGCGGATTTAGTGATCAGCCTACAGGAATTCTCTGATTGTGTCCCCTTGTGTTGCAGGCGGAAATGCATCCTTACAGTCGCCTGAATGGCGAGACCGATGAGCACTGGATAAGGCGCTGAAGACCGCGAAGTGGTCTATAGCGGTCAGGAGTCCGCTGAGAGCCTGCACGCGCATATGCCCGCTGAGACAAAAAACTTCGGAGCTGGCCGGCCACGCTGCGAACATGTGGGCTGTCAAGGAAATGGGTGCTGAGCGTCTGGCGATACCATCTTGCGCCCGCCGTGCCGCCCTTCGGGGATGAGCGCCCACCTATTTTTGGCGGACAGCCATGTATCCCAATAGCTCCAATCGCCGAGTCCACAGTGCCGAGTTCAAGGCACGCATTCTGGCCGACTGCCGGCGTGCCCGGCGCGTCGGTCTCGGCCGTGGCCATTGCGCGCGGCCTGAACACCAACGTCGTGCGCAAGTAGTTCGCGGGTCGCGGCCTCAGCGCATGGGCGATGCGGTCCTCTTGACCCTGTCGAGTTGCCGCGGCCTGAGCCTGTGGCCGCTGCCCCAGCACCCCAGCTCGACATCCGCATCGAACTCCAGCGCGGTGGCCTGCACGTGAAGCTCCCGTGTGCTGCGCGCTGTCCGCCGCCCAGTTGCGCGCTCTGGCTGACGCGCTGTGCGCAAGTTCAACGGCCTGGATCCGTGGGCGTACCTGCGCGATTTGCTGGCGCGCATCGCAGCTATCGGCTGGATGAACTGCTGCCACATCGCTGGTGGCCGAGCTGAGGAAGATGAGCGTGATCACGTAAGCCGTAGTGGTCCAGGCGGCCATCGACGTCAACGGCATGGGGCAGGATCAGAAGGCGCGCCCAGCCGACGAGATCTTCGCTCAGCAGCCCAACATACTCGCCTCGATCCTTGTGTTGCCTTGCATGAGCGTCGGCATGGTGGAGCCGGAGGTGCCGCTGCACATCCTGTTCGTGACGTTCCAGGCGATGACGCGCAGCGGCCATGCGTGGCCAGTCGTCTCGGAAGAGGTGCAGGACAAGTGCATGCAGCGCTTGACGGTGCGTGCCCGCTTCAACGAGAAATTGCTGGGCGAGTTGGCGGGCCAACTGGTCCAGCAGTTCTGCGACGAGCACCCCGAGCGCTACCTGCTCGCTTTCGTCTACGGGTGCCTCGGCGACCAAGACTTGCTGCGTGTGCGCAGCGAGGTCGCGAAATACCTGCTGCTGGCCGCCCTCAACCCCGTGGAGTGCGTCGCCTTCGTCGGATCCGTGACCGCCTCCTGAGGATCTCGGACTCGGGTCAAGATGGAACGACCGGATGCTCATGTTGGGTGAGGAAGCTCGCGCGGTCTATCGCACATTCTGGCTAGGCTTCGACCGGATGTTCGAGCGCGAGGTGTTCCACGTCATGCCGATGCTCGGCAAGGGGGCGCCAGTGGTGCTCCATCGTGATGGGCCGGCTTGGCGTTCGCCGGCTGGAGGGGCAAACCCGCGCGTCGCTGCTGGGCGAGCCGTTGCAGCCACTGGTTGCGGGGGGGCCTCCGGCTACGCGCTGTCAGCGGTGCGCCGTGCGGCGGACTACAACATCCGCCGGCTGCTGCGCGCCGTCGTGCGCCTCGGGCTCAAGGGCTTCTTGTTGCGTCTGCCTGCCGCCATCGCTCTCGCATCCTGGGTTGAGATTCCCGCACCAGCAAGCTCTGGTGCCCATGGGCGTCACCATCCCTCTGCGCCAGCGAAGTGGACGAGGAGATGAATTTCGCAGGGCCGAGTATTACTCAGCGGCTACCCCAGCTTCTTTGTACTTGTACTCAGTGTATCGGTAGCCGCCGTACTTGTAGCCGTAGCTACCATAGTGCCTGCGGGAAAGGTCCATGCCATTGAAGACTACGCCGTTGACCTGTTGGCCGGCATGTGCGAGCCGCTTGACGCTCTCGTTCAACTCGCCTAACTGGGTCAGGTTGTCGCGAGCCACCAGCAGCACAGCACCGGCATGCGCAGCAACTGCAGCGGCATCGGCGGCCACTAGCACCGGTGGGCTGTCGATCACCACCAGGTCGTAGCTTTCCGAAAAGGCGTCCAACAATTCGCCCAGTGCTGACGACAGCATCATATTGGCAGGATTAAACGGGTAGGCGCCCGTGGTCAGGACGTCCAGATTCGGGACCACTTGAGCATGAATCGCTTGCTCGGGCGTCATCTCGCCCGACAGCACGTCTGCCAGGCCGCCCTTTCGTGGCAAGCCGAAAGCTTTCTGAAGATGACCCTTACGTAGGTCGGCATCGATCAACAGAACACGCTTACCGGCCTGCGCCATGATGACGGCAAAATTGCCGGAGACGAAGCTCTTGCCCACGCCAGGCGTAGCGCCCGTGATAAGCACGCGGTTGTTCCCCGTCTCCATCAAAGTCAGTTGCAGGGAAACACGCAGATTACGCAGACTCTCGATGGCAAGGCTCTCGGGGGAGGTTACGGCCAGCAATTGCACACCCTTCGCGCCGCCTGCAATATGCTCCAGAATCGTTTCCTGTTCGAGCGCCAATGGCACCACGGAATAGACGTTTAGGCCGAGACGCTCCTCGATTTCTTGCGGGTTCTGGATGCCGCTTGAAAGCTTGCTTCGGACAATGGCAAAGGCCACGCCAGCCAACAATCCGAGCACCAGGGAAAGCGCGACGACCAAGGGCTTCTGCGGTTTGACGGCCTTCTTCGGTTCGACAGCGGTATCGAGCAGTCGCACGTTGCCGATCTTGCCTTCCTTCACAAGGCGGAGTTGCAGTGAGCTATTGAGCAGTGACTTGTAGAGCTCGCCATTGACGCGTACATCGCGCTCAAGCCGTAGGGCGTCGCGTTGAACGGCTGGCATGGCGCTGACACGAGTCTCAAGGCCTTCGATCTCATGGCGAATGGCCGCGATCTGGCCGTCGATCATCTGGACCTTGGGGTTGCTCTCGGTGAAGCGCGAAAGCAGCTCGCGGCGCAGTTGCTGGGATTCCAGCAGTTTGGTCTGCAATTGCACCGACATGGTCAGTGCTGCTTTCGCCTCTTCATCAAAGGCGACGGTGCCATTCTGATTGCGAAAGCGTGCGTAAGCATCCTCTGAGTCTTCAAGTTGCTGCTTGAACTCGGGAAGCTGTCGATCGAGAAATTCAATAGTTTTTTCGGCCTCGGCGGCCTTGCGTTCGACGTTCTGGCGAACGTATTGAGCCCCGATCTCATTGAGTGTGCGCTGGAGGCGATCGCGGTCACTATCTTCGAGCGAAGCACTGATCACATTCGATTGCTTGCCTTGTTCGGCGAGTTGAAGGCGTCTCTGAAGATCTTCGGTAGTGGCGAGCAGTGAAGTACGCGAAACTAGGAACTCGGCACCAGGCCTGCCGTCAAGCCGCGAAACCACCAATGTAATGGTGCCTTCGGGCAACTGCTGAGTAAGTACCTTGCCAACAGTGCCGGTTAGTGGCTCCGCAAGATCGGGATGAGCCAGAGTGTATTGGCCGCCGGCTAGCGCGGTGATCATGAACGGCTTCTGATCTTCGAGTACGGAAGGAGTATCGAACTTGGCAATGCTGATTGCTTCGGTTCCAGAAACGTAGCCTCCTATGCCAAGAAAGCCGGGGTTCGACAGTTCTTTGGCATGTCTCGAGAGCCATTCACCAATGAAGGGGAGATAGCGTGGTTGTGCATCGATGTTCAGCTGCTTCGCCGCTATGGCTCCTCCAATAACCAATCGCGAGCGAATAATCTGAATCTCGCCTGTGGCAGGCGTTTTCACATCGAAGAGGTTTGCCGTGTCGCCAAGAAAGTTCTTGGCATCAGGGGCGGAGTCCTCAACCTGAATCAGTAGGTTTGACTGATATATCGGTGTAGCCAGGAGTGCGTAGGCCGTACCGATGACGAGCGCAACGGCAGTAACGCCTGCCACCAGCCACTTTCGGTCAAGCAAGATATCGAAGTACTCGGACAGATGAATTGCATCGTTGTCATCGTCGCGCGCGAGTGCTGCGGAAGGAGCCGAAGTGGAAGCGGAAGAAGTCATGAGAGTTTGCGAATGCGTTCGGCCCAGGCTTGGGCGCCGTCAGCGATGAGTTGCAGGGCGTGCTCGAAGGCCGGACGGCCCATGCGATATGGGTCGGGAATGTCAACGCGTGCGACTTCGCCCAAGCGAAACAGCTTGCCCCGGGTCAATGGATGGCGCTGCCCGATGTGAATCCGCTGGGCTTCGTCCATCGCAAGGATGAGGTCGGCCTGTTGGCACATTTGCCCTGTAAGTTGGCGTGCACGGTGGGCCTCGATGTCGATGCCGCGTTCGGCCATGAGTTTGCGTGCAATCGGATCTGCTTGGTGACCAACCAGGGCCCCAGTTCCTGCTGACGCGACTTGAACCTGCGGCAACGCTGCAGCAATCAATGCTTCCCCCATCGGGCTACGGCAGATGTTGCCAATGCATACCACCAGAACAGATTTCATGAGACTTGGCTCCCGGCGAAGGCTTGTGCCTCTAGTTATCAGATTCAACGTATTGCGTGCCGCGTGCTCCATGTCCAGCATGAATCACATGTCATACAGAAATGTCCTCACCATTTGTCCTTCGTTGAGCGATTGAATCGCGCTATCTAAACAAGAGAGCCGAAGGGTGGCTGGGCACGCCGTTGGCATTGTAGTCAGGGCGTTGGCGCCCACTGCCTCGCGGATGTGGTCATGCAGCAGGCACTCAGGGCTCGAATCGGTCATTGCTGCCCAAGGGACAGCTGATCGAGTGAGCTAATCAGCCGCCCTATGACCAAAGTCATGTCGATGCAAAAGATACAAAAAATGACATTATGAGTGTCGCGAATCCCCTGAATTGGGGGGGAGGGG